>JAUZOH010000154.1 GCA_030706565.1 Bacteroidota bacterium
GATGATTATTTAAGGTATAAATATTCCTGGGCATGGAGTGATACTTTGACAGACGGGACATCGGCCCTTGATACAACTCTTGTTTATGCGCCTATTGCAAAACCGGATAAGAATACGGTCTTTTATGTTACCATGATTGATACCAATGGTTGTGTACATAGCGATCAGATTTTAGTGAAGGTCAATAAGCTATTTGTTCCCAATGCTTTCACTCCAAACGGAGACGGCATTCACGATACCTGGCACATTCCGTTTGCCGACAAGGTGGATGGTTTAGAGGTGCTTGTGTTTAACCGTTGGGGCGAACAGGTATTTCATTCTTCGGGATATGGGGCTGATCAGGAATGGAACGGTACCTATAAAAATCATGGGGATAAACTTCCTGTGGGCACCTATTATTTTGTGATTAAGATACCAGGCGACTCACCTGTTACCGGAAGTGTAACCTTGATCAGGTAAATCAGTAATAAGGCTGATTTTAGTGCAGATTGAGATATAATTATTGAATATGGAAACTTATCAATAAGTACATGAAAAAACTAATTAAACTAACGGTCATCCTGTTTATTATTTGTTCTGCAGGAGCGAACGCGCAACAAAGCCCTCAGTATACGCAATATATGTATAATGAGTTTGTTATCAATCCGGCCATTGCGGGTACACTTAATTCCTATCAGATCCGTTCCTGTAACCGTTTTCAATGGGTGGGGATAGATGATGCGCCAATAACCAATACTTTGAGTTTCTATGGCCCTGATGCTAAAAGGGATATGGGCTATGGGGGTTACGTTTATCATGATGTAACCGGTCCTACAAGTCAGACAGAGGTAAGCGGATCTTATGCCTACAATATTGCCTTAAACCCGGATATTCGACTTTCCATGGGTTTAGCCCTGGGCATTAAACAATTCAGGGTTGACGGCACTCAGCTTACTTTCGACGATGGGGTTGAAGATCCTCATGCCCCTGCGTCAATTATGAGCTCCCTGGTCCCTGATGCTGCTATTGGCGTTTATATGTATTCGTCAAATTTCAATGTGGGATTTGCTGCCAATCAGCTTTTTAATAATAAACTTAACCTGGTGAAAGGCGAAACAGCTTTAAATAGACTGCGCAGCCATTTTTTCCTTACCGGCGGGTATAAATATTTCTTTAACCGTACCTGGGCCGTTGAACCTTCGGCAATAATTAAGGGAATGTATCCAGTACAGATTCAGGCTGAATTAAATGCTAAAGTAATTTACCATAATATGGTCTGGGGTAGCTTATCCTTCAGGACACATGATGCTGTGTCTGTTCTCCTGGGGTATAATTTTAAAGACAAGTTTATTTTTGGGTATTCATATGATTTGTCAGTTTCCAAGTTCTCTACATACAACAATGGATCTCATGAAATTATGATAGGTTATAAGTTTAATTCCATTAAAAACGCCAGACGTTAATTAAAATTATTGACCGCTGTTTTCCTGTTTCATTTTATTGATGTAGGTTTGTATAAAATTTAGTTGGGGTAAAAGATTAGCTTAAGATGAAATTTATTGAGTATCAATTTTTCCCCGTAATGGTTAATTGAACTTTGGATATGACAAAGAATATTTTTTGCTATTTGTTGTTGTTATTGTGCTTGTTGGGATGTGGACGTCATAAAGGTGAAATTATCCCTCAACGAAAGCTGGTACCTTTACTGGTTGATATGCACCTTGCCAACGCGTTGAATGCTGGTGGTATGCAAAATGCTATGGAAGCTATTGATACCAGCATTACCGAATATTACAACAGTGTATTGAAGAAATATAATGTAACCCGTGCTGATTTCGACAGTACCATGGCTTACTATTCAAAAAAGCCTAAACAGTTTGATAAGATTTACGAGAAAGTGATCAGTAAATTATCGGATCAGGAAGGTTCTTTTGATCAACCCATGGCTTTTGGCTTGGGTCAATTGGAAAATTTATGGAACCAGAAACCTGATTGGATGCTCCCTCAGGATGGTAAAGACAGCCGCATTGAATTTAATATACCCTTGCATAAATTAGGGACATATACTCTTAGTGCTGAGATTAAATTATGTTCTGATGATGCTTCAGAAAAACCCTCTATGGTTGCTTTTTATTCATATAATGATGGGACTAAGCTGGGTTACCGGGATTATTTTCCGCCAATGCCTTTGACAAAGAACAACAGGTTTACTGTTCATTCCATTACCAAGGAATTAAAAGATAAAAAGGTTACCTGTATCAGGGGATACCTGATCAATCATGTTTCTCTTAAAGGAAATGGTTCGAAACATGCAGAGGTTCATTCAATTAAACTTGTTTATACTCCTGCACAAAAGAAATAAATCATCATTTCATTGAGAAAAATTTCTGCCCATTATATTTTTCCTGTCGGTGCTGCACCCTTGAAGAATGGGATTGTAGTTCTGGATGATGGCGGCTTAATTCTGGATGTGATTGATACTGGAGGTATCCTCCGGGAAGCAGAAAATATTGAGTTTTATAATGGTATTCTTGTTCCCGGTTTTATAAATGCTCATTGTCACCTGGAATTATCACATTTGAGGGGAAAATTTGCTGAAAAAACCGGGCTTTGTGGTTTTATCCGGCAGGTTAAAGAACTCAGGGAAAGCAATCCGGATGAGATAATCAGCGAGGCTGCCCGGGCTGACAGGGAAATGCAGGATAACGGCATTGTTGCAGCAGGTGATATTTCAAATAATGCCCTTACTTTTGAGGTTAAACAAAAAAGCAAAATCCTGTACCACACTTTCGTGGAAATTTTCACATCAAAAAGCGTGGATATACCCGCAATTTTTAATAATGGACTGCTGTTATATGATCAATTGAGGTCTATGGGGCTGAAGGCTTCCATTACTCCTCATGCCCCATATTCAGTAGCTGTAGGGCTTTATGATCTGATTTCGAAATTTGCAACTCAAAATCATAGCATACTTTCTGTTCACAACCAGGAGAGTGAAGCAGAAAATCAGTTGTTCCTTTCCCGGCAGGGGGAAATGGCCGACTTTTTCTTTAAAGATTTGAAAGTAGCCCCGGATTTTATTGCATCTAAATGCATAAATTCCTTGCATGCCACATTGCCTCATTTACCTTCAGCAAATGGGCTTTTACTTGTACACAATACTTTCACAAGTGAAGCAGATGTAGATTTTGCACAAAATTATTCAGGAAATATTTCCTGGGTGCTCTGTCCGAATTCAAATTTATTTATTGAAGATACTCTTCCGGATATTACTATGTTCCGGAGGAAGCACCTGTGCCTTGCCCTGGGGACGGACGGTTATACTTCTAATCATCATCTTTCTGTTTTAGATGAAATGAAAACTATCTCAAGGTATTTCCAGGATATTCCTTTTAGGGATCTGCTTCAATGGGCTACAATCAATGGCGCCCTTGCCCTGGGGATGGATAAAATCAACGGTACAATTGAAAAAGGGAAACATCCCGGGCTCAACCTGATTCATCCTTTTGATTTTGAAAATCAGAAACTTTTACCTGAAAGTAAAGTCACCGTAATTATTTAGTATTTTTGCATTTTCATTTTGAATTATGGCTACGTTTTTATTCGATAAGATTATTTTTGGGCCTGTTAAAAGCCGCAGATTAGGGGTATCATTAGGAATTAACTTACTTCCGGAAACAGCAAAATTCTGTAATTTCAATTGCATATACTGCGAATGTGGGTGGAATCCCGAACGCAAGGAACCTGTTACTTTTCATTCCCGGGAGGAGGTTAAAAAAGCTTTGGATAAAAAGCTCAAAGATATGATGGAGCATAATCAAAAACCTGATGTGATTACTTTTGCCGGGAACGGTGAACCCACCATACATCCCGAATTTGCCGGAATTATTGATGATACCCTTGAATTAAGAAACCTGTATTTTCCTTCTGCCAAGGTGGCTGTCTTGTCCAATGCAACGATGTTGCATAATCCTGCTGTATTTGCTGCTTTGAACAAAGTGGACGACAACATCCTGAAGTTGGATTCGGCAAATGAAGCCACAATCCGTTTGCACAACAATCCTTATCCGGGTTTTTCCCTGGCTAAACTGATGGAGCATTTGAAGGCATTTAAAGGTCATCTTATTATTCAGACTCTTTTTCTGAGAGGAAAATGTAAAGGCCATTTGATTGACAACACGGTACCTTCTGAATTAGATCCCTGGTTGGAAGCTCTAAAGGTTATTAACCCTCGGGAGGTGATGATTTATACCATTGCACGTGATACGCCTGCCCAGGGATTGGAAAAAGTTCCTTTAAAAGAGTTAAAGGAGATTGCTGCAAAAGTTCAATCGTTGGGATTTAAAACTCAGGTTTCCGGTTAAAAATTATTGCTTGGTTTTGGCTTTATCCAGGGTAAAGGAAAAGACTGAACCTTCGTTTAATTTGCTTTTAACGGTAATCGTCTGGCCATGGGCTTCAATAATATGTTTGACGATGGCCAATCCTAAGCCTGTTCCGCCCTGTTCCCGTGAGCGGCTCTTGTCTACGCGGTAAAAACGTTCGAAGATCCGGGATATCTCATTTTCAGGAATTCCAATGCCATTATCCCTTACTTCGATTAGTACTTTATCTCCTTTGGGATTGAAACTTAAGGTCACTTTCCCGTTTTTCTTGCCATATTTAATTGCATTGGCCACCAGGTTATTCATTAACTCTGAAATCCGCTGCCTGTCAGCGAATACTTTTACCGACCGGTCATATTTTTTATCAAATTCCAACTGTATATTGTGCTTTTTGGCCCTCATGTCATGAAGTTCAAAAATTTCTTCAGTCAGTTTAAGGATATTGAAATTTTCCATTTCCAGTTTCAATTCTCCAGATTCCAGGCGGGAAATGGATTCCAGGTCTTCAACAATTGAAATCATCCGGTCAACGCTTTTAGCCATTCTTTCCAAATAAAGCTTATTGACCTTTTTATCGTTGATTCCCCCTTCAAGCAGGGTCAAAACATAGCCCTGGATATTGAAAATTGGGGTTTTCAACTCATGTGAAACATTTCCGATAAAATCTTTGCGGTATTGTTCAAGTTTCTTGAGCTGATCAATTTCTGCCGTTTTCTCAATCCTCCAGGAGGATTTGTCCTGTTTTACTTCGGAAGTATAGACATCATCCTGAACAGAGAATTTCTGCAATTTCTTTTTTTGTGCCTGTTTGCTTTTAATATCCTCAGCAGACTTTAATCTTTTTTTGATAAAATCATCAACCAGAGAGCGGGCCAGTAAATAGATCAGTAAGAAGAAAAATAGTAAAACTGAAAATTTGAAAAAATAACTGTTGAATCCAAGAATTTCGGGGAATATAAAGACTAATCCTGCCAGCAGAGTAGCTAAAAATGAGAGGATTAACGCTATTGATTTCGTGGATAATGATTTCATTAAATAATCTTATTTACTATTTATTGCCAGAATTTCTTCAAGGTATTTGCGGTCGTTTGAAAGCCGGGGTACTTTATTTTGGCCTCCCATTTTACCTTTCATGCTAAGCCAACTGTAAAATGTTCCGCTTTTCATGTTTCTGACTATTGGTTTGCCCAGTGTAATATTTTTATATCGTTTGGCTTCATAATCTGAGTTAACTGAACATAAAGCATTATCAAGCAAGGAAGTGAAATAATCTAAATTTTTAGGCTCTTTTTCAAACTCTATGAGCCATTCATGTGCTCCGTTGCGTTTATCATTCATAAACACAGGTGCAGCCGTATATTCCTTTATCAGTGCGCCTGTTTTTTCGCAGGCAATTTTCAATGCCTTATCTGCATTGTTTACCATCATTTCTTCCCCAAAAGCATTGATATACTGGTGTGTACGACCAGTGATGATGATTTTATGGGGATAAACAGAAGTAAACCTGACCGTATCGCCAATGATATATCGCCATAAACCGGCATTGGTAGAAATAACCATTGCATAGTTTTTCCCAGTCTCTACTTCATCTAAGGTAAGGGTGCGGGGCTGGTCCTCACAAAAATGTTCCATGGGAATAAATTCATAGAATATCCCATAATCAAGCATCAGCAACATATCGTTGGTAGAAGGTTCATCCTGAATGGCAAAGAAACCTTCAGAAGCATTATAAGCTTCAACATAATGCATGTTTTCGGAAGGGATAAGTTTTTTAAACTGTTCTCGATAGGGTTCGAAACTAACACCTCCATGATTGAAAAGTTCAAGATTGGGCCATATTTCAAGAAGGTTATTTTTCCCTGTTACCTCAAGTATGTGTTTAATCAAAACCATGTTCCAGGAAGGGACTCCGGCAATATTGGTAATATTTTCCTTTAAGGTTGTCCGGGTAATTTTTTCAACTTTTTCTTCCCAATTTTCCAGCAAGGCGATATCTGCTTTGGGCGTTCGAATTAAATCAACCCAGAAAGGTACATTTTCAATCAGTATTGCAGACAAATCGCCATAATAGGATTGATTGCTGAAATTATTGATCTGGTGGCTTCCGCCCAGGGTAAGTCCTTTGCCGCTGAAAATTTTGGTATTGGGATAATTACGGGTGTATAGGGCTAGAATATCTTTGCCCCCCCTGAAATGACATCTTTCAAGAGCTTCTTTACTGACGGGAATAAATTTGCTTTTATCATTTGTAGTACCCGATGATTTGGCAAACCATTTTATTTCTGTAGGCCACAGTAGATTTTGTTCTCCGTCGCGTAAGCGGTTTACATAAGGTTTTATTTCTTCATAGGTTTGAAGGGGTACCCTCTGCTGAAAAGTATTTATACTATCGATACTGGCGTAATCATACTTTTTCCCCCATTCTGTGGGGGCAGCCTGCCTGATTATTTCGAACAAAACTTCCCGCTGAACATCGGAAGGATATTGGCGAAACAATTCAATTTCATGATTCCTTTTAATATTGATCCAATTTATTATGGAATTTAAAACACGCATGGTTTTAATATTTTGTCAATTAGTTTTAGAAAATATATGACTTCTATAAATTTTCAATTTTAAAGTAAAACAAAAAATCCCAATAATATTATGTTGATCATAAATTTTTAATACTAAACCTCAGGTATTGAAAAATCTTTTAGAAGAAACTAATAAAAGCAAAGGCAGAGCATATTTCATGTTGCCATTATTAAGAAGAGATGGTCATTAAAGTAATCGATCTGTTATTTGTATTTTTAAAAAACGCAATCCAAAATTCTTTTGATAATTCCGGCTAATAATATAGAACAAAGAACTTCAAGCGCACAGATGGTCATTGCTTTCTTCCAACCATATTCTTTCCATAGCACAGAAATGGTGGCAACACAGGGGACATAAAACATACTGACTATGGCCAGGGTGATCATTTGTTGAGGACTTAAGGCCGCAGCAAAGTTTGTAGTTCCCAGGTAAGCGGCCAGCATGACCAGAATTAATTCTTTACGGAGAATTCCGAAAAACAGCAAAATTCCTGTGATTGCCGGAAGTCCGAGCCATTTGACTGTGATGGGACTTAAAAACGAAGAAATTGCAGGCATCCAACCGGCCAAATTGATGGCATGAATTACAACTCCGGAAACGATCACAATTGGAGCGGCAATAAAAACAAATTCCTTTAATGAATCCCAAGTCTGATAAAGTATGGTTTTTAATTGCGGGGTCTTGTAATCGGGCATAGGCATGATCAGTTCTACCGGTTCTCCAATTAACAGCTTGGAAGAAATTTTACCAACCAGAAAAATCAGGATTAGGGCAAGAAGGTATAATCCAAGGGCCCATAAAAGTCCGACATATTTGCCGACTAATCCGAAAACAATGACAGAAATTGCAGAACAGGGGACAAGAGTTACCAAAACAGCCGTAATAAATCTTTCCCGTTTTGATTCCATTATGCGGCAGGAGAGGCAGCCGGGCACATTGCATCCGAATCCTATGATAAAAGAAATACAACCTTTTCCATGGATGCCCATTTTATGCATCAGTTTGTCCATCAGGAAAGAGATACGGGCAATGTAACCCCAGTCCTCCAGGATGTATAAAAAGATATAAAAAGGTAAAATATAGGGGAAAGCTATTTGAATTAATGCAAGTATACTTTCGATTGCCGCCCAACTGAGTGAAGCCAGAAATGTTGTTCCAACAGTTCCATTCCACCAGGTTTGAAAATTTTTAAATACAGTATCAAACAGGCCGGAAAGCCAATTTCCAAAACTAAAGACACTGAGAAACATTCCCCCAAGTATCAGTGTCATTACAAGATAGCCTGTGAATTTATTGGTGGTGATTTCATCCAGCTTATCACTCAGAGAAATTTTTCTGTGAGTGATGGTTTCTATTTCCCGGGTAATCTGGTAGGCGAGATTGCTTCTTTCATCGGCAATGACAAGGGAAGAATCATGCCCGTGAATTTCTTCCAGTTTCTCACA
>JAUZOH010000155.1 GCA_030706565.1 Bacteroidota bacterium
CAGGAAGTATTTTCAAAGAATGGTGATTTTTATGAAAATAACGATCCTGACAAAAAGAGAAAAAGTCATTGGAGTTTAAATATTCCCGGACAAAATAGTGAAAAGCAGAAAAATTCTCATTATATTTTTAGATCTGATGGTAACGATAACTACATTAATAAAAGGGGAAATGTTCACTCAGGACAAGGGGTATCTAATTCAACATTAGATGGTATAAATACAGCAGCAAATATAGGAGGTAGGGTTTCTAATATCTGGAGTGATGCTGCAAGATACTCAATAGAAGGCATGAGTAAACCCGATATTGCAAGACCATTAGTTAGAGGAATTGGTATTGGAGTCAAAACTATCGGTTATACAGGCATGATAGCTTCTTTAGGTATTGACATGTATAAATACAATCAAAATCCTACTTGGGGAAATGCTGGTCGCGTTGGTATTGTTGCAGCAGCAATAGGTATTAGTTACGCTTGGCATGGTCCTGGTACAGCTATTGGAGTTGGAACTGCAGCATTAAATGCAGCAGGTGGCTTAAATGGCTTCTACAATTTTCTTGATGCTAATCAATCGCTATATAAAAGTAATGGGCATATTATGGTACCAGGCTTAAATCCTTTTAATCCTTTAACAATAATTAAAATAAAATGATATATCAATATTTATTTTACCGATTGTACAAAAGACAACGTACTAAATTTTCTGAAATAGAAAGTGTGATATTTGCTATGCTTACTCTTACGGCTATTCTTTTTGTGAACTTTTTTACTTTAGATATTTTTCTACATAAAATATTGTTAACACCACCGATTTTTAGCTCTATTGCAATTGTCATAATTATAATGGGAGTATTTTTAGGCTTAAATTGTTGGTTGTTTTTAGTAAATAAGAGATATATAAGAATCGAGCAGAAATATAGTAATGAGTCAAAAATGCATCAGAATATTGGTACGTTTACTATTATTACTTACGTTATTTTATCATTTATTTTATTCTTTGTTTCAGTGAATTTCAAATAGACAACGAAGATGTAATTGCAAAAAAGATGGAGCAATCCGGCTTTTCTTGTATTGTTTAAACGGTAAAAGTCAAGACTTGATCTGACAGTCAGAGATTGGATCAAAGGATTTTCTGAGGAATTTTACAAGTTTGAGCCGGTTTCCGCTTTACCAAACATATATAGGTATTAATATTTATTTAAATGGAGCATATAAAATATATCTTAACATTAGAGTTATTCATATGTATTCCTGTAGTAGGACAAAACCTTGTTATAAATGGTGAATTTGAGATTTTTGAGAATTGCCCAAATTCTTATCTCTCGCAAAAACATTTTCTAACAGCATGGTATAGTCCTACAAAAGGTACTCCAGACTACTTTAATAAGTGTAGTAAAGGATTAGCAAGTGTTCCTAATAACTTTGCTGGTAAAGCTTATTCTGAAAACGGAAATGGTTATGTTGGTTTTATTGTTGCTAGTTTAACTGGCACGATAGGTGTGAAAAACTTTTATTCAAGAGAATATATAAGCACTAAACTGAATAGCGCCTTGAAAAAAGACACATTATATCGTGTTTCATTTTTAATCACACATGCGTTGTACTCAAAGATTAGCATAAACAAGCTTAGTATATACCTAAGTAAAAAGGAAGTAAATAAATCTACTACAAGAGAACTGAAATTGACACCACAAATAAGTTTTGATTTATCAACTGTCTCAAAAAAAGGTTGGGTTTTGCTTTCTGCTATTTACAAAGCAGAAGGAAAGGAACGATTTTTAACTATTGGGAATTTTCAAAGAGATAGCGACCTAATCTGGACAAAAGATGATATAAAAGAAAATAGTAAATCACCCTTTGATATTGGTGCGTATTATTATATTGATAACGTAATATTAACCAAGGTTGACAGGACACAAGTAAAAGAAAGAGATTTTACATATTAAAAATAGAGAGACTGTTCGCAGGGGCTTTTGCATTTAGCTGAATTAGTCACGATTTAATCTGCCAGTTTAAAAATTTTGCCTCAAATTAAGTGCCTGACCTGAGAATTTATATTTTTTTTGTCGTTCTGATTTTGTCCTTAGAAATAACAATAACATTAAAGTATCTCAAGAAACCTTTAATCGACCTTATAAACTGATTAACGAAGTGAATAAACATTTCCGAAATGCAAGTTTAATGAATACAAGGGAAAATATGATAGAGACATAATACTAACTATTCCGGAAAATTAAATCATTTTGAATATCCCCTTCATAGCAATTTTTACTAAAAAATAAAACCAAAGCTAACTTTGAACTTTGCTGCAGTAAGCCCTATATTTTTTATTCCACTATATTGAATTTTTTTGTTGAAAAAAATTACCAAAAAATAACGGTTTTCAACTCAATCAGTAAAAAAGGCGCATCAGGAGCCTTTTGAGCTTTTCTAATATCAATAATAATAAATACAAGGGCAATTAAAATATATGGATGTGAATATATTTTTCTATTAAAATTTTATCAATTACTTTTAGTATGTTATTATCGCAAAATTATTTGCTTGATTCATAATTTTTTAATTAATTCCACATAGTAAAAGAAAATATTAAAAGATTTTTTTCAGCATGACAGATTTTAAAACAATCTCTGTTTAATTTCAATCTTAAATATTAACCATTCCTTTTTTATGAAAACCCAATTGCCTAAAATTTTAAGTGTTGACAGAGAAAAATGTGTCAATTGTCATAAATGTATTGCTGTATGTCCTATCAAATATTGCAACGTTTGCATTGGTAATACAGTTGAAGTAATAAATGAACAATGTATAGGTTGCGGGGCCTGCATCAAAGCCTGTAGCCATAGTGCCCGGATCTATCATGATGATTTTTCTGAATTTTTAAATGACCTGGACAACGGAATCAGAATAGTCGCTATTGTTGCCCCTTCAATAGCTTCAAATTTTCCGGACAATTATCTAAAAATCAATAGCCTTTTAAAACAAATGGGAGTTGATGCAGTATTCGATGTTAGTTTTGGTGCTGAATTAACAGTTAAATCTTACTTAAATCACCTTTCGAAAAACAAACCCCAATGTATAATATCCCAGCCCTGTTCGGCCCTGGTCACTTATATCCAGACCTATAAGCCTGAATTATTGCCCTACCTGGCCCCTGCAGATAGCCCAATGATGCACACGATGAAGATGATCAAAAAATATTATCCTCAATATGCCCAACACCGTATTCTTGCAATTTCACCTTGTCTGGCTAAAAAACGGGAATTTGAAGAAACAGGTATGGGGGATTATAATGTCACCATCAAATCATTAGAGGATTTTATAATCAGTCAGGAAATCAATTTATCCGGATTTCGGGATACGGACTACGATAATCCTCCTGCCGAAAGGGCTGTTTTATTTTCAACCCCGGGAGGGTTATTGCGCACCCTTGAAAGGGAAGTCCCCTCAATTGGAAAAGTAACGCGTAAAATTGAAGGCAAAGATACCATTTACCCATACCTGAATACCCTTTATGAGGAAATTGTTGCCGGTCGTGCCCCCTTACTGATCGATTGCCTGAACTGTGAATCCGGTTGCAATGGTGGCCCCGGGACTTTAAATCAGGATGAATCCCTGGATAAAATTGAGTATTATATCGAAAAAAGGAAAAATGAGACTGAACAAAAGTATGTATCCAAAAAACAGATTGATAAAATACTGGAGAAATACTGGGATGAAGACTTATACGCCAGAAAATACAGGGATCTTTCCGGCAATAATCAGATTAAAATACCTTCTGAACAGGAGTTAAAGCAAATTTATAAGGAAATGCGGAAGGTTAAAGAAGGTGATTTCTATAACTGTGCTTACTGTGGATATGATACCTGCGAAAAGATGGCTATTGCCATATACAACAACCTCAACAGAAAGGAAAACTGCTATCAATATAAATCGAGTATTATTGAAGAGATGGCTGCAGGTATAAAAGATACGTCCAATAAACTAGAGGGGAAAAGAGATGTGACGCAAAGTTCGGTAGAGGGAATCCAAACCATGACAAAAAAATTAAAAGTCGAATTCGATAAACTTCTTTCATTAGTTAATGATAACGCCAATAAATTAAATGATTTTGATGATATTGCCAATTCACTTTCAACCATTTCAAACCAGACCAATTTGATCGCTTTAAATGCAGCCATAGAAGCAGCCCACGTCGGCGAAATGGGACGTGGCTTTGCTGTAGTTGCATCGGAAGTGAAACGTTTAGCTGAAAAATCCGGAACACAATCAAAGAAGATAAAACCTTACCTTGATGAAATTGCCTTGTTATTTAAGACAATTAATAAAAGTATCAATATGGCCTCATCTGATTTTTCGAATGCCAATGACCTTAACCTTAAAATAAGCAATAACCTGAGTTCCATTATTGAAATGATTTCTGAACTGAATGATAAAACCACAATATTCACGCAAGAAACCCAGGTTTTAAATGAGAGAGTAATCAAAAATTAGTCGTAATTTTACTTTAATCATTAAAATGAAAATTATGAAAAGGATAAGTTTTTTAATTTGCTTCACCTTACTTGCAGGGCTTTTGTCAGCCCAAGGACAGAAAACGGTTAAATTAAACCCTCCGGATTTGACCAGGGGATATCCTGTTATGAAAGCATTGTCATTAAGAGCCTCAGACAGTCAATTTGATACTGCCCCCTTAAAACTTCAGGATTTATCTGATTTATTATGGGCAGCTAATGGCATCAACCGGCCTGCAATAGGGAAACGTACGGCGCCTTCCGCAATGAATGCACAGGACATAGATATTTATGTTTTTCTCGAATCAGGGGCTTACCTTTATAACGCCAAAGAACATGCACTTGATTTAATTGCAGAAGGAGATAACAGGAATCTGTTTGCCGGCAGACAGGAGAAATCTTCTCCTTCAACAATTTTCCTGCTTGTTTCAGATATTTCCAGGTTCAGATTTGGCACGGATTCTTTAAAACTGGTTTGGGCCGCCGAAGATGCAGGAATCGTTTCTCAAAATATCAGCATTTTTTGTGCTTCAGTTGGATTGGCCACCAGGCCAAGAGCCGGAATGAATCAACAAAAACTAAAAGATCTGCTAAAACTGAGAAGTTCTCAGTATCTGATGTTAAATCATCCGGTATCCTATAAAAGGGAAGGTAAATAATTTAATTCCCTTTCGTAAATCCATAAAAAAACTCCTGGCTAAAGTTTATCTTAACCGGGAGTTTTTTTATAAAAATCAAAGATTAATTTTCAAATTGCTTCTTCACAATCTGACTGATCCCTTCCTGCATGGAAATATGTTCTTTCCACCCCAGTTTATGTAAAAGCGAAACATCCAAAAGTTTCTGATAGGTACCATCAGGTTTTGAACTATCCCATTTTATTTCTCCTTCGAATCCCACAATCTCTTTGACCATTTCTGCAAGATGGCCAATGGTCAGGTCGGTTCCCGTGCCAATATTGATATGGCTGATTGGAATAACCCTTTTTGCACTTCCTGTAATCTCAAAGATATCTTTGGCCTCAACTTTTTCCATCAGGTAAACACAGGCATCAGCCATATCATCCGAATGTAAAAACTCACGCAGGGGCTTGCCTGTTCCCCATAATCCTACAGAAACTTTCTTATCCGTACCCTGATATTGAATTCCATATTTATTTATTTTTTCGAGAATGGCTTTTTCATCGGCCTTGCCGTTTACGCCTTCAACAGGATTTTTATCAAAATCTTCACGTATGACAGACCAGTTGTTGTTCTCTAGACATTTTCCCAGGAACATTTTACGGATCAATGCAGGCAACACATGAGAAGTTTCCAGGTTGTAATTATCATTGGGCCCATAAAGATTGGTGGGCATAACAGAAATGTAATTCGTCCCATATTGGAAATTATAAGCCTCGCACATCTTTAGTCCGGCAATTTTTGCCAGTGCATAAGGTTCATTGGTGTGTTCAAGCTCGCTGGTAAGGAGGTATTCTTCTTTAATGGGCTGGGGGCAATTCCCGGGATAGATACAGGAACTACCCAAAAACATGAGCTTTTTTACTCCATTGAGGTAGCTCTGATGAATCACATTATTCTGAATCTGCAGGTTCTCATAAATGAACTGGGCACGGTAAATGCTATTGGCCATGATACCGCCTACCTTGGCAGCAGCCAGAAAAACATATTCGGGTTTTTCTTTTTGAAAGAAATCAACAACTGCCTGCTGGTCTTTTAAATCAAGTTCACTGTGGGAACGGGTAATAATGTTGTCATAACCCTTACTTTTCAGGTTTCGGTAAATAGCCGAACCCACCAGTCCTCTATGGCCAGCTACAAATATTTTTGAATTTTTTTCCATTTTTTATAAGCTTTCTCTATTCTTGATCTTAGTATAATCGGCGTTGATCATAATTTTGACCAAATCTTTAAACTTGGTTTTTGGTTCCCAGCCCAGTTTTTCTTTTGCCTTTGAAGCATTTCCAATCAGCAGATCTACTTCGGTAGGCCTGAAATAACGGGGATCAACACCAACCACTTCTTTTCCCGAAGATTTTAAATAACCTTTTTCCTCAATTCCCCTGCCCTTCCATTCAATTTCTTCATTAAAATATTTGAATGATTCTTCAATAAATTCCTTTACGGTATGTGTTTCACCGGTAGCCAGGACATAATCTCCGGCTTCAGGAGCCTGCAGGATACGCCACATCCCTTCGACATATTCGGGCGCATAACCCCAGTCACGTTTGGAATTCAGATTACCCAGCAATAATTTATCCTGTATACCCAGCATGATTTTCGAGATTGCCACAGTTATCTTACGGGTTACGAAGGTTTTGCCCCGTCGTTCCGACTCGTGGTTAAATAAAATCCCGTTGCAGGCAAATAAATCATAAGCTTCTCGATAGTTTACGGTAATCCAGTAAGAATAGAGTTTTGCGGCAGCATAAGGACTTCTGGGATAAAAAGGAGTTTTTTCGGATTGAGGGATTTCCTGCACCTTTCCAAAAAGTTCGGAAGTGGAAGCCTGGTAAAATTTAGCCCTCAAACCGGTTTCCTTAATTGCATCCAGGAAACGCAAGGTACCCACTCCATCCACTTCTGCGGTATATTCAGGAACTTCAAACGATACCTGTACATGACTTTGGGCACCCAGGTTATAAATTTCATCGGGATGGACTTTTTCGAGAATACGGTTCAGGTTACTCGAGTCGGTCAGATCGCCATAATGGAGAAACATCGTCTTATTAAGAATGTTTTTATCTTCATAAAGATGCTCAATTCGGAAAGTGTTAAAAGAGCTTGAACGCCGTATGATACCATGAACCTCATAGCCTTTGCTCAGTAAAAGCTCGGTAAGGTACGAACCGTCTTGTCCGGTTATACCCGTAATTAAAGCTGTTTTCATATTCTTTTCTCTCTAGTTTTTTGAATGATAAACAAAAGTAAAAATTATGTCTTGAAATTTCCTCATTCAGACAATATTTCTTAAAGCAGACTCATTTATAAACATGCAACATACCCTGGTACAGAATGATTATCTAACACTTGACCCTTAGATTTATGTTTTTTGAACTTCAGGGTAAGTTCTTCTTTCTGATAATCAATACAAGCTTTGTATTTGAGCAGAAAATCGCTTCCAATCAGCCCGCTGATGGTCTTATCCATGATTTTGCTGTAAACTTCATTCACATAAGTCAAATCAATAAGAACTACTTCAAATGAAGGAAGTTCAAGGGCGCCTAATTTGAAATCCCTGAGGGTACCCTGAAAACTCTCCCCTATCTGGGCAGATATTCCTGCGCTCTGCATCTCATTTTCATTCTGCTTCAGGTTTTCGACCCTATCCTTAAGGATATTGAAGGCAAAGACAGTTTTAGAAGCGCCCGTATCAATTACCAGGGAATAAGCCTTCCCCTGAATGAAACATCTGACAAATAAATGATAGCTTTCCTGGTCAAGCTGAATAATTTCTATGGGAATATGCGCAACCATTATATTTATATTTAACTATATTAAAATCATTTGAGTTATTATTTCTAAAGTATTGATTTAATTAATACCACGTCCTGAAATTCTTACATCAAAAATTTCAGCCCTAAAACCTTTAATTCCAAAAAATTTCTTAAAAAACGGATTAAAAAGTAGAAAAGTCAATTGAACAAAAATCATATTTTATTGATTTATAAATTTTTAATTAGGCTAAAATTTAAGTAATCTTTAAGTAAATAATATATTTATATACAAATCAAAAGGTTATTATATAAATTAACAATTCCATGTCTACCCAAAAACCTTTGGATTCAACATGGAATTATTAAATCTATACTACTGATAGTAAACTATAAACTAAAGTAAATTAAATCTTTAATC
>JAUZOH010000156.1 GCA_030706565.1 Bacteroidota bacterium
AAAAGTTAAACTATAAGCTTATAAAAAGGTATTGGTAACAGACAATTTCCATTCTGTTGAGAACAATTAAAAATAGATTACCTGTTATTGTATCAATTGTCTGGGAAATATTTCACACTGTTTTACTTCTTATTTTATTTGAAGTAGTCTTCAAAATTTTACTGTTGCAGAAATAGGTCTCTTTTGCGACTGCTCCTTTTTATTCTGCAAAACCTTGAGAAGATTGTTTCTAAAACCTCATAAAAATGGGGAGTGAATTTTCCCAAATGCCCTATCAGAAATCTTTTTTGCAATAACATATATATTATTGATAGACAATAAATAAAATTTGATAATTTCTTGTTTCCTATGTGTTAGAATTTATCCTGAGAAGTTTGAACTAATCAACTTGGTGAAATATTTTAAACACCAAAATAAGGAGGGTTGGGTATGAAAAAATAATAAAAATTAAAATATACCCCTTAAAAAATTATATTAAATTAGAAAAATGTACTAAAAAATTTTAGAATGACATCTTTTCAATTAATTTTGCAGAAAATTAAAATTTATCAGATTTGAAACGTTCATGTTTGCGAATAAAACACAAAACACGAATAGCAATAGCAAACATGGAGTTCCATACGACATTTAAAAACCAATTATTTCCATATGAAGAAAATTGAAGCGATCATTCGTAAGACTAAATTTGAAGAGGTTCGTAAGGCCCTTCATGCGGCAGATATTGATTTCTTATCCTGGTGGGATGTGAAAGGGCAGGGTACCGCAAAACAAGGTTTGATTTTCAGGGGAGTGGCTTATGACATCACCGCAATTGCCCGGGTCTATATCTCTTTTGTTGTTCGCGATATCAATCAGGACAAAGCAATTTCAGCCATCCTTAAAACAGCATACACCGGTGAAAGCGGTGATGGCCGGATTTTTATTTCCGACATCAATCAGTCCATCAGAATCCGGACCGGTGATGTGGGCGATGATTCACTCTTCAATAAATAATTCAACCTTTTACCTTAAATATTGATATAAATAAAAATAAAATGAAATTTAAAGTAATATATAGATATCTGATTATAATATTTTTGCTTTTGATTATTAGTCCTGCAGCTATCTTTGCTCAGGAAGCCGCAGCCTCCCAGGTAAGTCTGCACCCTGTCATCAATGCCGGCAATACAGCCTGGATGATTGTAGCAACCATTCTTGTTTTATTTATGACTATACCGGGTTTGGCTCTTTTTTATGGAGGACTGGTTCGTCAAAAAAATGTACTGAATATTTTTATGCAGTGCTTTATTTTGGCGGCTGCTATTAGCCTAGAATGGATTATGTTTGGTTATAGCAATGCATTTGGTTCTTCTTCGGGAGTTTTAAAGCCTTTTATTGGAGGTTTTAACTGGGCATTTCTGAAGGGTATTAAAATTACAGACCCCAGCCCTTATTTTATCTCTCAGCCTGTTGAACGTATCCCGCATATTGTTTTCATCATGTTTCAATGTATGTTTGCAGTAATCACCCCTGCACTGATCATTGGTTCATTTGCTGAACGAATCAAGTTCCGCGGATTTTTGATCTTTTCCTTGTTGTGGGCAATACTTGTATATAATCCTGTTGCACATTGGGTTTGGTCGGCCGATGGTTGGCTGTGCAAACTTGGAGCCCTTGATTTTGCAGGGGGCACAGTAGTTCACATCAATGCTGGCGTTTCTGCCATTGTTTGTGCTGTTCTGATTGGAAAGCGCAAATATTACGAAGGTCATCCGACTCCTCCCCATAATGTTCCCATGGTGGCTTTGGGTGCTGCAATGCTTTGGTTTGGCTGGTTCGGATTCAATGCAGGCAGCGGTTTAGCTGCAGATGCATTGGCTGCCAATGCGATGATGGTAACTCATATTGCTACTGCCGCTGCTGCCTTTACCTGGGCATCGCTGGACTGGATTATCAATAAGAAACCCACCCTGGTGGGTACTGCTACCGGTGCAGTTGCCGGTTTGGTTGCCATTACACCGGCTTCAGGCTCTGTGGGCATTGGAGGGGCTATTGCTATTGGAATGGCCGTTTCTCTCATCTGCTTTTTTATGGTGAGCGTGGTGAAACCAAAACTGGGTTATGACGATTCTCTTGATGCCTTTGGGGTTCATGGTGTAGGAGGGATTATCGGAGCTATCCTGACCGGTGTATTTGCTACCAAGGCCGTGACTGGTTTGTATCTTCCCAACGGGGGTGTCTCGGGCGCCTTATATGGGAATATAAAACAGTTACTTATTCAATTGGTTGCCGTTTTTACTACCATTCTGTATTCCGGAATTCTTACCTTTATATTGTTTAAAATTACGGACAAGGCATTTGGAATCCGTGCTACCGTGGAAGAAGAAATCGATGGCTTGGATATAACCCAACATAACGAAATAGCTTATAACGAAACGGAGTAAAAAGTATATTTATAAAAAAAAGTCAAATAAAGGCAGGGATTTTTCTCTGTCTTTATTTTTTCAATACCCTTTAATGACGGGGTAATTAACTATTTTTATATAAAAATAGGACTAATAGGGCACTAATAGAGAGGCTAACTTTCCAAATTTTTAACTTTTTTGAACAGATACTTGAATTTTGCCAATCCTATATCGTTGTTAATCAGCCTGTAGTACCAATTATATTTTCGTAAATGTGGTTTTTATTGGTTAATTTTGAGCTGTCAAAAAATAACTAAACTATACCACCATGAAGAAGATAGAAGCAATCATAAGAAAAGAAAAATTTGAAGAGGTAAAAAAAGCCTTGTTTGATGTGGATATTGAGTTCTTTACTTATTGGGATGCTACGGGTATAGGTAAACAAAAAGAGCGGGTTGTTTTCCGTTCCCAGTCAGTTAAAACAGACCAGATACAAAGAAGACAGCTTTCCATTGTGGTTCGTGACCAAAACGTTGAAAAAACCGTGAATGCCATTATGAAAGCCGCATGGACAGGGGAAATTGGCGACGGGAAAATCTTTGTATCGAATATCGAACAGGCATACCGGATCCGTACCGGGGAATCCGGCCCGGAATCGCTTTATGTCAAAGAAGCTGAGGCACTTGCATAAATTTGAAATTTTGAGGCAAAAGTTGTGTGGGCCAGGTCTCACAGCATTCGAATTTCCATAAAAATACTGCATATATCTAACATTAACCTAAATGTGAGAATCTAAAAGATTAGTCCAGATAAAATTGTATGATGATTTATTTTTGGCCGGAAGTAGAAGCATAAAAAATTATCTGAAAACACTGACCTTGTGATATTTAAATTTGATTTAAAGAAAGGGACTTGTTTGCCTGTAAACGCAACATATAAAAATTCCAGGATTTCATTGAATTACCCTGATAAGTTGTATTTCATCAATAGTTAAAAAGGCTGTTAAATATTTGGAATTATTAAATATTAAACAGAAATTTAACATTAAAAATTTAAGATTTTTTAAGTTAAACGACTTGATTAATTTTAATAAAGTTGTAGTGCAACCTAATGTCCTTATAAACCAAACCTGAACGATGAAACCAAACTACTTGATTATTGTCTTTCTGTTCTTAGTTGATTTAAATGTTTTTTCTCAATCGGATTATCGAAAAGGATATGTTCAAATTACAGAAACAGATACCCTTTATGGTTTAATTAATTATAAGAGCGATGAATCTAACAACAAAGTTTGCTATTTTAAAAGAGATGAAGGGGCTGAGGTCCAAAAATTTCTGCCTGGAAAAATATATGGATACAGGTTTTTAGAAGGTAAATACTATGTTTCAAAAATAGTAACTAACAAGAATGAAACAGAAACAATTTTTGTCGAGTGTTTACTAAAGGGGGTAGTTAGTTTGTTTTATTACAATGATTATCATGATCATTACCTCCTGCAAAAGGAAGGATTGCCCATTAAAGAAATTTCCTATGACGATGACATTTATTATATTGATGATAAACCCTATTATCACGACCATAATAATTTGATAAACAGGGGAATGATAAAATATTATCTGCAGGATTGTCCGGAAATATTTAATGCCATCGACGAACTAAAAAGTCCTTCCCACAGCGAATTAATCGGCTTAATAAAAAAATATCATGATTTAAAATGTCCTAATAATGTTTGTGTGATTTACAGGAGAAAGTTACCGGGATTTAAAATGTACATTCAACCTATTTGTGGAGTAACCCGATACAACAAAAATTATGTCAACTATTCAAATCCTGATTATTCAGGCCAATTTGGAATATTAACTTATTTCTGGATGCCTCTGGTCAATGAAAGAATGTTTTTTAAGACAGGAATATTATATTCTAAGATTAAAGAAGTAGATGATACAGAACATCCGGACAGATTTGATCAGAGTACTTATTTTAAAGTCCCTTTGCAATTTCAATATATTTTTTTGAAACATTGTATATCTCCTACTTTCGGAGGAGGAATGAATTTTTTTACTTCACATAGATCTCCTTTTACACTGTATACTGCATTAAATGCCGGATTGAATATTAAATGGAATGAACGTTTCAATATTCTTTTTTTGGCTGATATGGATTACGTTGGACTATGTTTTTTTATCCCTACCATTAAACATATAGTTTCCAATTCTTTTAGCCTGGGTATAACAATGAAATTGTAAAATATGACTAAAAAAGATTTTTTCCGGCTCATTATTAAGATTTTCGGGCTCTATTCAGTCATTTTAATTGTTTTCACAATTCTTCCTAATACCCTTTCTTTTGTTGTTAATGAATTTAATTTTACCGGACTTATAGAAATCATTTGCACTTTAGGCGTGATCCTCTTGTTTTTCATGTTCCTGATTTATAAGCCCGATAAAATAATCAACTGGTTGAAACTTGAAAAAGGATTTGATGAAGACAGAATTGAATTTCAGAATTTTAATGGTCAAAATATATTAAAATTAGCTGTTATTGTAATCGGTGGTATTATCCTGATCCGGAATATCCCCACATTTCTAAGCAACACCTTTTTTGCTTTTCAATCATCTGTAGGCAATCAACTTAACAAGGACGTCATCAGGTATGGCAGTACACAGAATTATATTCAATGGGCTACCAGTTTTTTGAATATCATATTGGGCTATTTGATGCTTACAAATTATAATTATATCAGTAAAATATTGAATGAAAAAGAGAAACAAGAAAAATAAACCTATATTTATTTTCGGTTAGTTGTTATGTGCAATTTCTAATTCCCATTCTTATAAACCCAATTAAACATAATTAAATGATTTTCAAGCCAATTAAAACTCAAAGGATTACAGAGAACATTTATGCTGTAAGGACCTTGATTTCTAATTTTTATATTTACTCGGATGGCAAAAATTCCATCTGCTTTGACACCGGTTATGTAGCACCAATTATTAGGCACGCAATTAAAAGGCTGGGTATAGACCGTGCATTTGTTTCACATGTCTTTTTAACCCATTCGGACTATGATCATGTTGGGGGTATAAAAGTATTTAAGAATGCTCAAATTTATCTTTCAGAGGACGAAGAACGGATGATTACTTTTAAAAAACCACGTTTTTTGTTTGTGTTTAATAAGCCCATACGCCGGGAACATCAGTTGTTAAAAGACGGAGAGGTAATCCATATCGGCAAAATAAAGGTGGAATCAATAAAAACGCCCGGGCATACTCCAGGTTCTATGTCCTATCTGGTCAATGACAGCATTTTATTCTCTGGGGACACCCTGATGATTCATGGAGGGAAAATAACCCCGTTTTTCTGGCTGCAGAATATGAGCACAAAAACACAGAAAGAATCCATTAAAAAACTATTTCAGAGAAATGGGATTAAAATGATCTGCACTGGACATTCAGGTTACCTGATTAAATTTTAATTTAAGTTTCTCAACTAAATAATTGCCTGAGCGTAATAAAATTTAAAGTCCGTGATTTATTGTTCTTCCATAGTGGGCTAAAAAAGGCCGGTGATTTACAAAAAAGTCCCTGGACTTTTAATCTTTATCATTCATTAATTGAACCATTTCAAACAAAATCAAACCACTTCGAACAATTTCGAACCTCTTTTATCTTAGTGGTTAAAGTATTTTGAGCCTTTGCGTGGAATGCATTTCTCGCCAAAGCCGCAAAGTCGCTATGTTTTAGGGCAAAGAACAACACATTTCGGCGGACCTCATTTAACTCAGTGTTTCTCAGTGTAATGATATTCATTTACGCTGAGATCCGCTGAGAAAAACCTGAGTTATTCTAAGTATTACCAGGAAAAAGTATCCTGTTATTACCCCAATTTACAACTTTCGAAATTTCAATAATGTGATTTTTAAAAAGATTAATCGAATAGCAATTCAACTTTGATCTGTTCTTTTACCTGAGCGGAGCCGAGGGCAAATTTTCTAATTAATCCAGAATTCTTCCTTGTTCTGCAAACATTTTTCGGAGAATTAACTTCATCTGCTTTATTAAAAATCTGCTAAATTATTGGAAATGTGGGATTTTAATTATAACTTATTCCTTTAATTTTGAGAAGGGCAATTATTTTAATGACGCAACTAAATCATCACCAGGAGGGTGTTTTACAATCAATTGTCGGTACTAAGTGAGAGAGCAGAGCAAAGATTGACTGCATGAAAAGGATGATTATCATTATGGTTTGCATATTTTCAGGAACAGGTTTATTGGCTCAGAACAAAGATGAGCCCGTTGGTTCAAGGCCTTTTCATGATTTCAATATAAATTTGGCCGGCGATGCTTCGATCATTTCCATTAATTATGAAAGACTGTTTTTAATTTGTCCATCTTTTTTTGTTGCCGGAAATATTGGATTAGGTTACAATGAAGAATTCAAAATTTTCAGGACTTATTCACCCCCTGAAGAATATGTGACCATTTCGCATTATTTGACCGGCAATATTGGGAAAAGAAGAAGTTGCTTTGAACTGGGAATCGGAGGAACATTTATAAGTGGAAGTACTGATCAACATTATATACTCTATCCAATAGTTGGATACAGATTACAACCTTTAAAATCTGGCCGTCTTAATTTTAGAGCAAATTTCCAATTCCCTTTAATGGAAACAGATGATATCTTTTTCTCCCCCCTGGGATTGAGCCTTGGTATATGTTTTTAATTCAGGTTGGGAGTTACATCAGAAAGTATATTCAATCCTGATTTTTCCATCTTATAAATAGATTGGTTGTCTTATGCGGAGCAAAAAAGTATCCTTAGTTTAGTTGATTTATAATTTTGTAAGGTGAAAAAGCTGACCAAATACCTGGACAATAGAGCAGAACAAATCAGTGCTTTTTTGGAAATGCCGGCAGATGCTTATAATTATGATACATTTCATGTATTAAGGGTAGAAATTAAAAAGCTTAAATTCCTAATCGACCTGATCAAATTCAGCGATGATCAATTTAAAGAAAAGAAGATTTTAAGGATATTTGCTCAGATATTCAAATATGCAGGGCAAGTCAGGGATATTCATGTAGAATTGGATGTACTTAAAAAATACGCAAAATCTGATTTATTTAAGAAATATGAAAACAAGCTCCTGACGAAAAAACAAAGAGGAGAGAAGAAATTCTTCCTGGTCACAGGCCAGTTGGATAATGTCATGTTAAAAGAAACATTTAAAGAACTGCTGCTTTTTTCAAAATCTGTTACCGAAGACGAGGTCGGAAACTATCTAAAGAAACAAAGGGACATCATTGAGCAACATTTTAAAAAAGAATCCTTACAGACTGAGGAATTGCATGAACTTAGAAAAACGCTGAAAAAACTAACTTATGCTGAAAATGTAATGGATGAAAAACGAAGTCAAAAGAAAATATTGCAAGAATCATTATCAGATATTTTAGGAAAATGGCATGATAATCTGCTGGTAATGGAACATCTGGAAACTGCATTAAATTCAAAAAAAACAACTCAGGAAGAAATGCGTTTCCTTAAAAATATTTACCTGAATCTTGTATTTCAGAACGATAATTACCTTAAGATAATTTGTTCCAAAATTGATCAAATCAGGATTTCCTTAATGTTCTGAAATATTTTGAAGGGCTAGATTATGCCGGTAAAACCGTTATGAAACCCGGATTGCTGATTTAAACCCTCTAATTGTGGCTGAAACTGTTAAAACCAGGCCGGTTTTAATTTTTCAGACTAATTAATTGAAGTAGATTCTTCAGCTTTATACAATTATTTATTTAAGTTTCGCAAGTAGTATAAAGGGGTTATAACAGATTTCTCTGTGGCACTCTGTGTTAAAACTCTGTGGTTCTCTGTGTAATAAATCGATACAATAACACAGAGGTACACAGAGAAGACACAGAGGAATATTTCT
>JAUZOH010000157.1 GCA_030706565.1 Bacteroidota bacterium
AGTGCTTTGGCACTGGCAACAGCCTCCTGGGTTTGGCCCTGCGGACGGATAAGAATGTGACGTGCTTTCACTGAATCGGGGATCATGTCTTTCTTCACAACTTTAACCAGCTTAAATGCCTGATCTTCGATGAAGGGCCCCATTACGCCATTTGACTTGAATACAAAATTTGCTATGGAATCGCTCAGCTCACTTTTTTTGTAGAATTTCTCATCAAAAGGAACATCTGAATTTACATTGACAAATTGTTTCAAATCTTTGGCCGTTTCAAAATCAGGTTTGACTTTATCAATATAGTCTTTCGATTCTTTAATATCCGTTGGTGAAGGATTGATCTGGAAAGTAACATATTCTATATCCCTTGAATCTTCCTGTTCAAAAAGATATTTGTGGGCTTTGTAATATTTTTTCAGGTCGCTTTTGGTATAACTAACCATCTTGTCCGGAATAGACGAATAAGGAATGGATATAAAACTGAAATTTGCCTTTTTGTTTGATTCATTAAAATCAGCTTTAGCCTGCAAACGGGTGACAAACAAACCTTTTTGAATCAGCGCATTATATTTTGAAAGTATCCTTTCATGAGTAATCTGGTTTTCAATATACAGCCAGAAAGCTTTGCGCTCGCCGGTAGCATCCTGATCCATGGTTTTTAAGAACTCCAAAAGCCCTGCTTTGTTGAGTTCCCCGGTCTGTGGATTTGTAAAGAGCTGACGGATAATAGGATGGGGATTTTTACCCTGAACCATATCAAATAATTCATCAGAACTAACATCAACCCCAATATCTTTAAGATTGTCGATCAGAACATATTGTTCAATCATTTGTTGCCAGGTCTGTTCACGAATGCTTTCACTGGTATTCTCATCAAGAGAATTTTGACCGGAATTTAATTTATAAATTTGTTCAAGTGATTCGACTTTTTGTTGAAAATCCTGAATAGATATTGATTTTCCTCCTATTTTGGCGAGTTCATATTGTGAACTGGTAAATAATGAAGTTTTGGAACTTAGTAAATCGCCTAAAATAAAAGCCAATAAAGCCAATCCGATAATAACCGCAACCAAAACTCCCGCCTTGGTCCTAATTTTCTCTAAAGTTGCCATTTATTCAAATTTTTGATGAGATTATTTACATTTTTTATGCTACGAATATAAGAATTAAAAAATTATATTGTTGGCTGAATTTTTAAAAAAACTACTTGTAAAGATTCAATGGATTCATTATCAATAATATGTAATATGTGTTCTGTTTTATGCGGATTCCTTATGTTTTTTTAAAGAAATCAGTATAAAACAATTGAAATTCAAATCATTATATCCGATTTAATGAGAAAAGCCCGGCTCAAATACAGAATGATATATTTTTTGAAGTTTCCCGGATTCGCATAATTACGGAGAGTATTATAAAATTTCGACAGTAAATAGTGAAAGATTGGAATCCTGTTAAAGGGTAAGAAAAAAAATAAAAAATCCTTAGCAGTTATCGAAGAATTATCAAAGTTGAGCGGAGAGTAGGCTCATACTGATTGTTTTCTTCTGGACCGGCGAAGCAGATAAATCACGGCAGACAGCAAAGTAAGAAGATAAAAGGCCAAACTGCGTGATAATCCTACTTCAAAGGTCTTATAAATGGAAATAGTCAGGCACAATAATGCCACAACTAACCATAATACTTCCCATGCTTTCAGATGTTTTTCGCTCATTGCTTTACAGTTCCTTTAGTACCAACTAACGTCCATTTTGTAAAATCTTCATTGGCTTCAAAGCCGCCTTGCCCTGTAAAAGTACCGTCCTGATTAGTTATCCTTGTATATTTGTGAGAATAAATGATCTTTTTTTGTTCATCCCAGAAAAGTTGTTCCGTATTTAATTTTTCTCCTTTTGTATTGATAGCAACAACATTGTTCCTGGCTTCCCAAACTTTTTTGTCCTGGTAGAAAATTGCATAATTGGCTTTAATTTGTGCTATGACATTCTGATGCCTGTCATAAAAATACATGCTCATACCTTTGGGAAATTCAATATAAGGCTTTTGGGCTGTAGCATAACTGTCAATCACTTTGGCCACAATCTTTGATTCTACCCTGGCCGAATCGCTGTAAGTTATTTCAACATTGTCGCCTGCAATTGTAGGCATTTTTTTATCGTTTGCGATCGTATTGATTACTTCAATTGAATTTTCTTTACAGGATGAAAAAATAACGGTCGATGTCAAGAAAACAACTGGAATAAATAATTTATATAATTGCATGAATTTTAATCTCCCAATAATTATCAATTGTTTATAATAAATTTGAAAAGTTTTAAAATTTCAACAAATGAAACTTTTTCCCTTCCTTTTTTCTTTGTCACTTCAATTGTTCATTCAGTAAGGCAAATATACGAAATTTTAGCGAGTTTAGTATAAATTTAAGCATGACACCTTCAGCATGTAGGACAATTATTTCATTCCTCGGAGAAAACATATTCTAAAATTCTGTTGAGCCCCAGTAAAAGCAAATTTGAACTTACAAAGATGCTATTTTTTAGTTTTTTCTCAAAAAATGAAGCATCGCCTCCCACCAAAATAATTTTTAACGACTCATATTGTTTTTGTAATTGATCAATATAGCCCTGAATCTCAAAAATCATACCATTTTGCACACCTGAAACGATGGCATTTTCAGTATCATTTCCCAGAAATGCAAATTGTTCGTTGGGATGAACCAGCGGCAGCCTGCCTGTAAACTGGTTCAACGCCTGGAACCGCATTGAAAGTCCCGGCGAAATATTACCGCCCAGATATTCATGGGCGGAATTGATCAAATCAAAAGTGATGGCTGTTCCGGCATCAACAATCAAAATATCAGAAGCAGGGAAAAGTACGATAGCCCCTGCAACGGCAGCAATTCTGTCGCTTCCCAGGGTTGATTTTGTACGGTATTTATTGACAAAGGGTACAGGGGTGTTCCCGTTTAATTCAATGAAGCGACTGAACCGTTGCTTCAGGAAATCTATTATTCCTTTGTCCCGTTTAGCCACCGAAGATAAAATGGCCTGACGGATCCCGGGAAAATTCTTAATATAAGCTTCTAATAATGAAACGTTTAAGGTTTCAAAAACTTTTTCATCCCTGGTTATTCCTTTTTCCAGAATGGCTGTCTTGGCGCGCGTATTGCCAATGTCTATAATCAGATTCATTTGCCGGCTATCTTTTCAAGGAGTTTAATAGCTTCCTCTAAGTTAGAAATTTTTTCGACATTAAGTGTAAGTTTCTCTTTGCCTTCTTTTAAACTGAACAGTCCCGGCTGCCGCTGAACAAAACCTATGATGTCGCTAAATGTTTTTGACTGGTAATAAGGCGACATCTGGTTTGAAACAAAATAAAGGATCATTTTGCTGTTCTTCAGGATGATTTTTTCGAATCCTAGTGAAACAGCCCGCCAGCGTAACCTGACCACATTGAAAAGTTCTTTGGTGGCCTGGGGAATTTCGCCAAAACGGTCGTTAATCTGTTTGGCAAATTCCTGAAGTTTTTCTTCGTTGGAGATATTGTCCAGTTCCCGGTAAAGGCGGATACGCTCGGATACATTCTCCACATAAGAATCGGGAATAAGCAGTTCTAAGTCTGTATCTATCTGACAATCAGAAATATATGCAGCTTTCTTTATGACCTTTTTGTCCTTTTCTTCATGGGAAAAGACTTCTTTAAATTCGGTATCGCGGAGCTCCTGCATGGCCTCGTTCAGGATTTTCTGGTAGGTTTCGAATCCAATATCGGCAATGAAACCGCTTTGTTCGGCTCCAAGCATGTTACCCGAACCGCGGATGTCCAGATCCTGCATGGCTATATTAAAGCCGCTGCCCAGTTCCGAAAATTCCTCAATGGCTTTAAGCCTTCGCCTTGCTTCCGGTGTGAGCAGGTTTAGCGGCGGTGCCAGAAGGTAGCAGAATGCTTTTTTGTTGGACCTTCCTACTCTGCCTCTGAGCTGGTGCAGGTCACTAAGGCCATAACTCTGGGCTTCATTCACAAAAATGGTATTGACATTTGAGATGTCCAGCCCTGCTTCAATAATGGTAGTGGCAATCAGCACATCATAGTCGCCCCGGATGAAATCGAGCATGATCTGTTCCAGTTTTGGCCCTTCCATTTGTCCATGGGCTACAACAGTTTTCACTCCCGGACAGATCTTATTGATCAATGCTTCCAGTTCATAAATATTCTGTACCCGGTTGTGGATGAAGAAAACCTGGCCCTTGCGGGATAGTTCGTAGGTGATTCCTTCGCGGATAATATCCTTATTAAAGGTATGAAGCTCGGTGACTATAGGATGCCGGTTTGGCGGCGGAGTATTGATAATGGAAAGGTCACGGGCGCCTAAAAGCGAGAATTGCAGCGTTCGGGGAATAGGCGTGGCTGTAAGGGTCAGGGTATCAACATTTATCCTGAGTTTTTTCAGCTTTTCTTTCACTGCCACACCGAATTTTTGTTCTTCGTCAATGATCAGCAAACCAAGGTCTTTGAATTTCACATCCTTCCCGACAATCCGGTGGGTGCCAATGAGGATATCAATTTTCCCTTCGGCCAGTTTTTTAAGCGTCGTCTTTTGGTCGGAGGCCTTTTTCAAACGGCTGATATAGTCGACCGTACAAGGGAAATTTTTAAGCCTTTCGCTGAATGTATTGTAGTGCTGAAGAGCAAGAATAGTTGTAGGTACCAGTATGGCAACCTGTTTGTTGTCGGTTACGGCCTTAAAGGCAGCACGAATGGCAACTTCTGTTTTGCCAAATCCTACATCCCCGCACACCAGCATGTCCATCGGATGTTCCGACTCCATATTCTCTTTGACGGCCTGGGTGGCCTGGTATTGATCAGGGGTATCCTCATAGATGAATGAAGCTTCCAACTCGTGTTGCAGGTAGGTGTCGGGCGAAAATTCAAAACCTTTCTGCGAAAACCGTTTGGCATACAGTGCAATAAGGTCCTTGGCAATGTCCTTGACCTTACTTTTTGTTTTTAGTTTTAACTTCTGCCAGGTGGGCGTTCCCAGTTTGTTGATTTTCGGTTCCGCCCCTTCTTTGCCGCTGTATTTTGAGATACGGTGCAGGTTGTTGATGTTCACATAGAGCACATCATTGTCCTTGTAAACCAGGCGCACAGCTTCCTGCATTTTTCCGTTGACTTCAATTTTCTGCAGCCCTCCGAAAATTCCTATTCCATGATCAATATGCACCACGTAATCTCCAGGATGCAAACCGGTAAGCTCCTGAAGTGTCAGTGCATCGCTTCTTCCAAACCGTTCGGCAAGACGGTACTTATGATAGCGTTCAAAAATCTGATGGTCTGTATAAAAACAATAACGCAGGTCGCGGTCCACAAATCCTTCGTAAAGGTTGAACAGCATGGGAGAGAAGTGGACTTCCTTATTTATATCCTCGAAAATGGATTTCAGGCGCTCAATTTGTTTTTCATTTTCTGAAAGGATGATGTTCTGATATCCTTTCATGGTGTTTTCTGAAAGATTTGAGGCCAGCAGTTCGAAATTTTTATTAAAAGCTGGTTGGGGCGAAGTGTTAAACTGTAGGTCAAGGCCATCTTTGATCAAAAATTCCTGTCCAAATTCAATCAACGGGAATTTTTTCAAATCATCAATCAGCTTAGTTCCGGTGATGAGCACCTTGTCTTTTTCCGGGACTTTTTTCTCGGGTTCGTCGGGCAAGGGCTTGAATACCGTGTTCTCATATAATTCATTTACCCTCTGGCCGACATATTTGGCATTGTTTATCCAAATCAAAGTATCAGAAGGAATAAATTCCAGAAATGATTCTCTGATTTCATTTTCTTTTATTTCGGGATTTATATCCTGCACATCCGGAACAATGGTGACATTATTGAGTTTAACCTTTGAAAGCTGGGATTCGATATCGAAAGCCCTTATGGATTCAACTTCATCCCCGAAAAAATCAATGCGGTATGGATTATCCGCTGAAAAGGAAAAAATATCGACTATACTTCCGCGGATGGAATATTGGCCGGGAGCATAAACAAAATCCACTCTTTCAAAATGATATTCAGAAAGTACCTGGTTAAGAAAATCTATAGAAATATCTTCACCGGTATTAAGCTGAAGGGTGACCTTTTTCAGTTTTATGTGAGAGACGACTTTCTCAACGAGCGCTTCGGGATAAGTAACAATGACAATGGCTTCAGAACTATTCCCTTTTTTATCGGTAATGTTGTTGATTTTATCCATTACCTTAGTCCTCAGGATCAGGTTGGTACTATCCGTTTGTTGATACTGCACAGAACGCTTATAGGATGAGGGAAGAAAAAATACCTTTTCATCACCGATGACTTTTGTCATGTCATCAAAAAAATAAGCTGCATCGTCTTTATCGGTATGGATGAATAGTTGGGTATTGGGAAGTTTCTGAAAACTGGTGGCTGCAAATAAAGCCTTTGCCGAACCCGACAGTCCCTTGATATGATAATTTCCGGTTTTGTCATGGTTCAACCCTTCAACCAGGGTCTGCAGGGAAGGGTGATTGACATACAACAGTTTTAACTCCGAAGTGTCCAAAATAAATTGTTTTTAATTCAACCTGCAAAAGTAATGTATTTTAATTTTACAGTTGATTACTTTTACTTTTAAAATGACAGATGCATAGTGCATTCAATAAAATTTGCACAGATTTGCCTGGATTTGGAAAAAAACTATTAGGTTTGAATGTAATTTTTCATTCTGAAAATGATAGTATTTAAATTTGGTGGAGCTTCGGTCAAAAATGCCGATGCGGTGAGAAATCTGGCTAATATTATTCATAAATATGCCGGAGAGAAATTGGTGATCGTGGTATCGGCTATGGGCAAAACCACAAATGCACTGGAGAAATTGTTTGAACTTGCTTATCTTCAACAGCCATATCAGAAGGAATTTGAGCAGGTCAAAAATTTTCATCTGGAAATTTTACATGAACTTTTTCCAGAACGCGATGCCAGGGTTTTTGAGGAAGTTGAAGAAGAATTTGGCCATTTGCAACAGGCGCTCAAGCTTCCTTTTCAGGACAGGTACGATTATGGTTATGACCAGTGCATCTCCTTCGGTGAAATAATATCAACCCGGATTGTCAGCGCATACCTGAACAAGTGTGGAAATGCCAATCAATGGACTGATATCCGGAAATATCTTAAAACCGACAGTACTTTCCGCGAGGGACAGGTGAACTGGAAGCTTTCTGCAAAACTATTTAAGCAAGTTTTTGATTTTACGGCAACAAGTATGTATGTGGTTCAGGGATTCATTGGTTCTGATGAAGAAAACAATACCACCACCCTTGGCCGGGAAGGTTCGGACTATACAGCTTCTATTATCTCCTATATTCTGAATGCTGAAAAAGTTGTGATCTGGAAGGATGTTCCGGGGGTTTTAAATGCAGATCCCAAATATTTTGAGGATACCGTAAAAATCGACCAGCTTTCGTATCTTGATGCCATTGAGCTGGCCTATTACGGGGCCAGTATCATCCATCCCAAGACCATTAAGCCTTTGCAGAATAAAAATATTCCTCTTCAGGTTAAATCCTTTATACAGCCTGATGAACCCGGTACCATGATTGGCGATATCAATTACGATATGGCCATTCCAATGTTTATATTTAAGCAGGATCAGGTACTGATGCGTATTTCGGCAACAGATTTTTCATTCATTGCCGAAGAAAAACTTAAAGGTATTTTCACCTGTTTCGCCCGTCACAAGATCAAAATCAACCTTATGCAGAATTCGGCCATCAGTTTCCAGGTTTGTATCAACGATGCTCCTTTACGAATGGTCCAACTGGTTGACGATTTGAAGCACGATTTTAAGGTAACCTACGAAACCGGACTTGAACTGATCACCATTCGTCATTACGATGATTCAACCATCGAACGCATGATGCGCAACAAAGAATTGATTCTTGAACAAAAAAGCCAGAGAAATGTGCAGCTGGTGGCAAAGGCAATGGGGTAATGTGCTAATGGGGTAATGGGATAATGAGATAATGGGTTAATGGGATAATCAAAAAGAAAAAAGTTAGAAGATTTTTGAATTTTTAATTGCCGTTGGCTTTAGCCAACGGGTTGATAGGATGTGATTTAAGTGGGCTTTAGCCCAATAGATTGATGTTGAGTTATCTTGAGTGAAAATTTTATTATGGGATAATGGGATAATGGGATAATGGGATAATGAGATAATGAGATAATGAGATAATGCGATAATGGGGTAATGTGCTAATGGGATAATGAGATAATCAAAAAGTAAAAAAGGTAGAAGATTTTTGAATTTTTCATTGCCGTTG
>JAUZOH010000158.1 GCA_030706565.1 Bacteroidota bacterium
TACTCCTTTCAATTCGAATAAGTATCAATGCCCTTGATTTCTTATCACGAATTAGAACTTGCCTGCAGCAAGTATATTTAAGGAAATACCGTTGAAAGAATGATTGCAGTTAGCGATTGTTTTTACCCTTTACCAAACCTCACTTATATTCTCTGGATCATTTTTTAATTCAATTAATCCGGATACCGTGAGAAAGTTTATTCCCTTGCTCTTTTTCCTGAATTTCTGTTTAGTTTCCTACAATCAGGTTATTGTTGGAACTATCCTGGATAAGAACACCAAAACGCCAATCGATTTTGCAAACGTCTATTTCAATGGAACCTTTATCAGGACTGCCTCCGACAGGAATGGAAACTTCAGGCTGGACATTTCCAAAAATCCCGCTATGCCTGTAACGGTAAGCGCAATGGGATATTATTCAATTACGCTTACAGACTTCTCTGCCGGTGATCCAATCCTGGTTTATATGATTCCCAAAGTATATAAATTGAAAGAAGTGGTCGTTAATGCCAAATCCCTTGCAAGAAAAAAGAAAAGGTATATGGTTATTTTCAAGAATGCATTTCTTGGATCAACCGAAAATGCAAAAAATTGCAGTATAGCCAATGAAAATGACATCACCTTCAACTATTTTTCTAAAAAGGATACACTCAAAGCTTTTGCTTCAAAACCAATTCTAATCGACAACAGGGCTTTAGGATATAAAATCTCTTTTTATCTGGATAAATTTGAATACAATTGGAGAGATGACTCTTTCTGCTTTTCGGGAGATATTATTTTTAAGGAAGATTCAACCCTGGAAGAATCAAAAAAACAAGTTTTCAGGGAAAAACGAAGAGAGGCCTATTTCGGATCGAGAATGCATTTCTTCCGGGCACTTTGGAATAATGAACTGGAAGCAGAAGGTTTTAAAATAACTACCCTAACCGGTAAAAAACTATATTACAAAGACCTGGTTTTCCAAAAGGACAGCCTTAAAAAATTTCTGAAATATCCTAAAAAATTATGTCTTCACTATTTAGAAACGGATGCTGTCAGTTATCTCTATTTTAACAAAAAAGAAGTATATTTTGAAAAAAACGGATATTTTGATCCGCTGGCAATTGAATGGGTAGGTCCAATCATTGATCAGCGCATTGCCGACAGCCTGCCCTATGAATTTGGCTTATGAAAATACCGTTCACGACAAATTTTTAGGGGAGATTTTACCGGGAATTACAATATATTTGCTTCTTCAGGAGAATAAACTATTACAAAATCATGAAAAAACCATACATCAAAAGATGGCTATGTTCAGTCCTGCTGCTGACATTCATAGCTTACCCCTTTAATCTTTACTCCCAAAACTTTAAAGTCAATTATGACGAGAATAAAATTGCACCTTATATCCTGCCCGATCCATTGAAGATGGAAAACGGCAAAGTGGTAAAAACTGACTATGCCTGGTGGAAACAAAGGCGGCCGGAGATACTTTCGCTTTTCGAAAAGAATGTATACGGGAAAACTCCTTCAAAAAAACTTCCCCTTAGCTTCAAAGTATTGTCAGTAGATCAAAAAGCCCTTAATGGAAAAGCAACAAAAAAAGAGGTGTTGGTTTATTTTACGGCTAATAAGAAAGGCCCTTCGATGACTTTATTGATTTACCTGCCCAATCGGTCAAAACCATCGCCCGTTTTCCTCAGTATGAATTTCAATGGAAATCACACAATTACCTCAGATAACTCTATTTCCATAACCCAAAGCTGGGTTCCCAACAATAAGGTGAATAATATCACCGACAATAAAGCAAATCCTGGCACCAGGGGTATTGATTCTGCTTCCTGGCCCTTAAAACAAATTATTGAACGTGGCTACGGGATTGTAACTTTTTATTACGGGGATATTGCTCCGGACAATAAGGAATGTCTTCAAAACCAAATCTTTTCTTTATTCCGAACCTCCTCAGAGGTTAACCGGAAACCGGATGAATGGGGCGGTTTAGGAATATGGGCCTGGGGATTAAGCAGGGCCATGGATTATATCTGTACCGACAGACAGATTGATCCTAAAAAAGTAATTGTTTTGGGCCATTCGCGCCTGGGTAAAGCTGCTGTATGGGCCGGTGCCCAGGACAGGCGTTTTGCCATTGTCGTTTCAAACAATTCGGGCTGTGGAGGTGCTGCTCTCTCCATGCGTGCTATAGGGGAAACAGTAAAGATCATCAATACCAATTTCCCTTACTGGTTTTGCGAAAACTTCAGAAAATATAACGATAATGAAGCAGCCCTTCCGGTTGACCAACACGAACTGATTGCCCTCATTGCTCCCCGCCCGGTTTACATTGCCAGTGCCGAAGATGACAAATGGTCTGATCCCAAGGGTGAATTTCTTAGTGGGGTTTATGCAAGCCCTGTTTACAAACTTCTGCATACCAGTGGCTTATCTATTGCCGCCATGCCACCGGTCAATCAACCGGTAATGAACACCATCGCCTATCACATCCGCACCGGAGGACATGCAATAACTCTTTATGATTGGGAACGTTACATGGATTTTGCAGACATGAACTTTAAAAAACAGAAATAAATAATGAACAGGATTAAAATTTACCAGGTGGATGCCTTCACCGACAATTTATTTTCAGGCAATCCGGCTGCTGTCTGTATTTTGCCTAATTGGTTGGAAAATGAAAAAATGCAAAATATTGCAGCAGAAAACAATCTGGCAGAAACAGCCTTTCTGGTCAAAAAAGGAAATGATTTTGAGATCAGGTGGTTCACACCTACCATTGAAGTAGATTTATGCGGACATGCAACCCTTGCAACAGCCTATGTTTTATTTAACTGTTTGAATTTTCAGGGAAATGAAGTTGTGTTTCACTCTTCCCAAAGTGGTAAATTGAGCGTATCAAAAGAAAATGACCAGTTTCTTCTGAATTTCCCGGCCGATCAGCTTGAAAATGCAGATAATTTCGAACAAATCAGAATGTGCATTGGCATAACACCCAGGGAACTTTATAAAGGCAAAACGGATTATATTGCAGTAATCGACCTTGAAGAAGAAGTTAAAAATCTTTGCCCCGATTTAAATGAGATTTCAAAACTAAAAGCAAGAGGATTAATCGTAACAGCCCCGGGTGAAAAAGTTGATTTTGTCTCCCGTTTTTTTGCTCCCCAATCAGGGATAAATGAAGACCCCGTGACCGGTTCTGCCCATACTTCCCTTATCCCAATTTGGTCGGCAAAAACCGGCAAACAAAAAATGACTGCCCGACAACTGTCTAAACGCGGCGGCGATTTGATGTGCATCAACAATAACGGCCGGGTATCCATTGGAGGAAAAGGGAAATTGTATATGGAAGGAGAAATATTTATCGATTAAAAAAGATACATCCGGTCTTAAAGGACTTGGTTAACTTCTTATTTCATAGGATGAACCGAGCCCTTTTTTATCCCCTTACCTACCAAAGAATAAATATTTCCCACAACAGATATTTTTGTTTCCTATCCTATTCAATAATTTTGTATCTTGTGTATCAATTAGTTATCTCATATCAGATGTTAAATATTATTTGAATTAAAGGGGAAAATAATAAAGAATCAGGTATTGAATTGAGAGGCTAAAATAATTTTAATCGTATCCAGACTGAATTGGTATTAAACCTTCTGAACATCTTCCGCAAAACGGGATATATCTCGATGGTCTTTTTAAATCAAAAAAACTAAAAAATGATAGCTTATTGCGGTTTATCTTGTGATACATGTTCCATTCACCTGGCCACACTGGAACAGGATCCTTCCCGGCAACAGGCAATGAGGGAATCCATAGCCAAAATTTGTTCTGAAAAATACGGGATGAACCTTCAGGCCGCTGATATCAACGACTGCGACGGATGCCGTGCAACTACCGGAAGGCTTTTTTCAAGCTGTCAAACTTGTAAAGTCAGGGAATGTGCCGGCCGGAAAAAAATTATCAATTGTGCTTATTGCAATGATTATGCCTGTGCAGACCTAAAGGCAATCTTTAAGCTGGATCCTGAGGCACAAACCCGCCTTGAATCTGAATTTAATTAATAAAATCTGACAAAAAAACACTCATATATTTCAAACTAACAATAATATTTCTTCTGATTCGTTTCATTCATAATTATGATCTTGTAACTTTTATGCCAGATTACCGTCTTACAGCAAGCTGCAGGAAAGTATCAAGTGCTTTTCTCACTATAAAATTGTAAACATGTAAATTTATATAACCTTGGGAAATACATTATTTTAGGATGGAATAAACATCTTCATTAAATACCAACAAGATGATCACCGGCTTTCCGGCTAACCTTACGATTACCCCACAACCTAAACCTTAAAATTATTGACGAATGAAATACCTCATCCATATATTCATTTCATTACTGATTTTTATAAATGCGATGGGCCAGGAGAAAAAAACGGTCGAAGCCATAAAGATTAATTCTCCTTTAGTTATTGATGGTATCCTTGATGAAGAGGTTTACAAGGAAGCCAAACCGGCAAAGGATTTTATGCAGCTTCAGCCCTACAACGGGAAACCTTCTTTTCAACCTTCAGAAGTTTACTTTTTTTATGACCAGACAGCAATATATGTAGGGGCAATGCTTTATGACAGTGCGCCCGACAGTATTTCAAACCTCTTAACCGAACGCGACAATCCCGGCATGTCCGATTATTTTGGCGTATATTTTGATCCCTATAACCAGGGCCAATTGGCCTATGGTTTTTTTATAACTCCTGCCGGAGTCCAGATAGATTTAAAAGCCATAAAAAGTGACGGGGACAACGAAGATGCCAATTGGAATGCCGTATGGGAAAGCAAAACACGAATCACGGATAAAGGTTGGATAGTGGAGATGCGTATACCCTATTCAAACCTGCGGTTTTCCGAGAAAGCGGGTAATGTCTGGGGCCTCAATATGTTCCGGAATATCAGGCGGTACAATTCCAACAATTCCTGGAACTTTATAGATCGGAATGTTACAGGGTTCATACATCAGGAAGGGCAGCTGGCAGGTATTCACGACATCAAGCCGCCCGTCCGCCTTTCGCTAAGCCCGCACCTGGCCACCTATTTCCAGTCCAAAAACGGCAATGAATCTTCCGAATTCCTTTACAAAGGAGGGATGGATGTAAAATATGGCCTCAACGAGAGTTTTACCCTGGATATGATGCTGGTCCCAGACTTTGGACAAATTCAATCCGATGATAAAAAACTAAATCTTAGTCCCTACGAATTGTATTACAATGAAAAAAGGCAATTCTTTACCGAAGGGACTGAACTGTTTCAACGCGGGAATATCTTTTATTCGCGCCGGATTGGAGCCTATCCGAAATTTTCAGCAGATTTGGGTCCTAATGAAGTTGCATACTTCAACCCGAGTGAAACCCAGCTGATTAATGCCTCCAAGATATCGGGCCGAACCAATAAAGGCTGGGGGCTGGGTATGTTAAATGCCCTATCACTGCCCTCTTATGCCAAATTACGGGATACGCTGACAGGAAATACGCGAAGGGCACTTGTACAACCCCTTACAAACTATAATATTTCCGTCATAGACAAATCATTGAAAAACAATTCTTACTTCAGCCTGATCAATTCAAATGTTTCAATGGCCAATAATCCTTTTCTTGCCAATGTCACTGCCACTGAGTTTCAGATTCGCGATAAGTCAAAAAAATATGCATTCAAAGGGAAAGGTGGAATAAGTAAAAGAGGTGAAAAAAAATATGAAACCGGTTATTATATAAACCTTGGACTGGAAAAAAATAAGGGGAAACTTCAATATGGTATCGGAGAATACTTATATTCCGACAAATATAATCCCAACGACCTGGGCTATCTGCAACGCAACAACATATCCACAAGCGAAGCCTGGATCTACTATCAACAGATCCAACCCTTCTGGATTATAAAGGAATATAGTGGAAACCTCTGGTTTGATCATAACCGGATGTATAATCCCGCTACACTCTACGACAATGAAATGGGATATAATCTTAATGTGACTTTTAAAAATGATTATTACCTTTATCTCAATGGAGGCTACGCCACCAACAGATATGACTATTACGAACCAAGGGTAAAAGGCCGTTTCTTTTTTTACCCCCACAATTACTGGTATAATATTAATCTGACAACCAATCAACTTAAGCCTTTAAGTTTTTATTTCCACTACGGACAAACCTTTCAACCTTCTTTCAGTCAAATTTCAAATTATGGGGATGCTTATGTCTATCTGCGCATTGGACAACATTTCCAATTAAATTATGGAGTTAGCCTGAGTGCTACTTATAATGGTTATGGTTTTGTAGATAAAAACAGCAATGAAGATTCAATAACTTTTGCCCGCCGTAATGTTTATACGCTCGAAAATATATTTTCATCAACTTACGTGCTTAACAACAAAGCAAGCCTGACCTTCAGGGCACGTCATTATTGGTCGGGCGATAGAAATAAAATTTATTGCCTGCTTCAACCGGATGGTTCGCTGAAAAACTATCCCTCCTATTCCCTAAACCAGGATCAGAACTATAATGCCTTTACCATTGATATGATGTTCACTTGGATATTTGCACCAGGTTCAGAACTTTCTTTCGACTGGAAAGATGCAGCATATAACAATCAGAGCAATGTGGTCACTGATTATTGGAACAACCTGAAAAATACCTGGCTGGAACAGACCAACAGCGTATCTTTAAAAATCCTTTATTATATTGATTACAACAGTTTGAAAAAGAAGAAGAAAACATAATTCTATTAAGTTGCTTCCCTTCACTTTCATAAATTACTTATATTGTTATATTTAGTTTTATCAGTTTTTTAAATCCCTTCCAAATAATTTATTTAAGTTTCGCAAGTAGTAAAAAGGGGTTATAAAGGGATACTGCTTCATGGTAATACTCAGTGAAACTCAGGTTTTTCTCAGCGAATCTCAGCGTAAATGAATATCATGACACTGGCATCAAAGATAAATGGTTTGAGGTGGTTTGAAATGGTTCTGTTTCCATTTATCTTGGCGATTTGGCGTCTTTGCGAGAAATGCGTTTCACGCTAAGGCGCAAAGACGCAAAAAATACTTTTGACCATAAAGGATTTGTTTAAAACGTTTCGCGCAAAATGTTTTGGAATTTTTTAATGAATAACCGGCCAGTTTTAACCCTTGGTAAAGGTGTGGGTTGAAGGGAATAAATCACTGACTTTAAATTTTATTCTGTTCAGAGAAATATTTAGTTGCGAAACTTAAATTATTTATTCTAAGAACAGAACTTTTTGAGAAATTATATTGTTATAGCATAATAAAATTAATATGATGGCCGAAATCTTTACCGAAACAGAAATAATGCCCCTGTTGTTTTTAGGGCATGGAAGTCCGATGAACGCAATCGAAGAAAATGAATTTGTCAAAGGATGGAGGGAAATAGCAGGCAAACTGCCCAGACCAAAAGCAATCTTATGCATTTCCGCTCATTGGGAAACAAATGGTACGTATGTGACGGCTATGGAAAAACCGGAAACCATCCACGATTTTGGTGGATTTCCCCGGAAGTTGTACGAAGTCCAATATCCTGCACCAGGCAGTCCCGGACTGGCCAAAGAAATTAAAGCACTTATCACCCGGACGGATACCGGACTCGATTATAAATGGGGATTGGATCATGGTTGCTGGAGCGTACTGAAAAGTCTCTTCCCTGATGCCGATGTTCCCGTTATTCAGCTCAGCCTGGATTTTAACCGGACTGCACAAAATCATTATGAACTGGCCAGGGAACTGGCTCCTTTGCGCAGAAGAGGGATACTGATAATCGGAAGCGGGAATATTGTCCATAACCTCAGATTGATTGCATGGGATAAATTAAACTCATCAGAATACGGGTATGACTGGGCTGTTGAGGCAAAAGAGGAAATGAAAAAATATATACTCAATGGAGAGCTTCAAAAACTGATCAATTACCAGGAAGGGGGAAGGGCATTTAACCTGGCCATTCCGACACCCGAACATTACCTGCCCCTGCTCTATATTCTGGCTCTAAAGGGAAATGATGAAAAACTGGAATTTTTTAATGACAAAATTGTTGGAGCTTCCTTAGCCATGACTTCATTGATTATACGTTAATATTCAGCATAATCATACTGTCGAGCCCACTCTACTCGCCGGGCTCTAATTGCAGAATTGAAAAATCAGGTAACTCAAGTGGAGAAAGTTATTCGCCAGCTCAAATAAATCGAATATTTATTTTACGATTTACATCACCCGCAATTTGAATAAATTATAGATTCTGTCCTGCATCTGATGAGCTCATCAA
>JAUZOH010000159.1 GCA_030706565.1 Bacteroidota bacterium
CCTTCACGGTTTTACGATTGCCGGGAACGATATGAAGTTTTATTTTGCTGATGCCAGGATTGTTGGGAATACGGTTGTAGTATCTTCCCCCGACGTTCCAAAACCGGTATCGGTTCGTTATGGTTGGGCAGATTTTCCAAAGGTTAATTTATTTAATAAAAAAGGATTGCCGGCGTCGCCTTTTCGTACTGATGATTGGCCATTACCAACTAATAACATGAAAGTACCTTATTTCAATAACAAAAATTAGGATATTGTTTGAATTCTTATTAGAAAAAGTGATTATTCAGGATTTAAAATCCTGAATAATCAGCCCAAAGAGATTAAATGATGTTCAAATTTACGAAAAGGTTATCACGCAGATTTTTGAATCTGATTTCCATGATAGATTATTCCGTTTATTTCTTATATCTCCTTTTATGATTGCTGTTATTGCTACCACTGTCAAAGTGCGGGACAACGTTTTCCTCTTTAAGTTATAGTAACCCTTTCAAATGGGGATTGCTTTATACAAAAATTGCTTCAACAATTAAGGTGCCATTGACTTTTCTGGTGCACTGGGCATGGGATAAAATAAGGAAGGCTTTCTATGGTCTTGTCATAAAAGATGATGTATTGGGCAGGGTTATTGCCCGTTTTTTTATCTGTAAACAAAAATTTTTTTTTGTTTTTATAAAAAATAGGGTTGCAAGTTTCCTTGCAACCCTATTTTTTTGAACTATCAGATTTTAGACAATAGGTTTATATTTTGGCACGAGTGTTTTCATGATTATCCATCCTATAAGATAAGCAACAGCGCATATTGAGAAAATAATGAAATAGCCTGATCTAATTCCTTCAAAACCGGCAAATTTCATATGTGTTTTTGCTGCGAAATCAAATAAGGCTCCGGAGCCCTTATTAATGATGAACGATCCCACACCACCGGCCATACCGCCAATACCTGTTACTGTAGCAATAGCAGAAGGAGGGAACATATCTCCTACAGTGGAGAATATATTAGCCGACCATGCCTGGTGGGCAGCACCTGCAATACCAATGATGATTACCGGGAACCATGGGGAGAAATGTCCCAAAGGTTGAGCCAACAGCGCTAAAAGAGGGAAGAATGCAAAAATTAACATTGAACGCATACGGCTTGCATAAGGATTCATCTTCTTTTTGTTTACAAAATAGGATGGCAGCCAACCGCCAATAATGGATAACATGGTAATTGCATATAGCACAAACAAAAGAAGCTGCGCCATTTTGGTATTTGAAGTAAGTCCATAAACATCACTCAGGTAAGCTGGTGTCCAGTACAAGTAAAACCACCATACCCCGTCGGTCATAAATTTGCCCACAGCAAAAGCCCAAGTTTGTTTGTATTTGAAACATTCCTTGAAGGAAAGTTTCCTGTCCGCCTTCTTTTCTTTTATTTCACTAGTTTCCTGAAGGGTATCCTGTTGAATATAATCCAATTCTGCTTTGTTTACACAGGGATGGACATTAGGTTTCTTATAGATAAATACCCAAAACCCCAACCAAATAAAACCAATTGCACCGATAATCACAAATGCCATTTCCCAACCACATTTGGCTGCAATTACAGGGATGGTGACAGGAGCAACCAAGGCTCCTACAGTTGCTCCGGAATTAAAAATACTGGTGGAAAAAGCCCGGTCTTTTTTGGGAAAATATTCGGCTGTGGCTTTTATTGCGGCTGGAAAGTTGCCTGCTTCACCAAATGCAAGGACAAAGCGTGCACAAATGAATAATGTCACACTCACTGTAGTGATCAGGCCTACATTATCGACCATGTGGATATAATCTTTGGCTGCTTTAAAACCCACAAGCCAATGACCAGTGAGGATACCGGAAGTGGCTATTCCACAAAATGCATGTAAAACTGCACCAAAAGACCAGATTCCAATGGCCCAGAGGTAACCTTTTTTGGTATCCAGCCAGTCGACAATCCTACCGGCAAATAACATACTAATTGCATAGAACATTGAGAAAAGGGCTACTATACTTCCATAATCATTGTTTGTCCAATGAAATTCCGGTGAAATAAAATCTTTCCAGGTCAGGGAAAGAACCTGACGGTCCATATAATTGACCGTAGTAGCAAAAAATAACATTCCGCAGATTACCCATCTGAAATATGTCATTTTTTCTTCGTTAATTTTTAAAGGCATGATATTGATTTAGATTTATAATATTTATTTCAGGGTAATAAAAAGTACAGCACGGATAATTGCACTGTACTTATTCATTTATTCGCTTTCTTAAAACTCATTAAGCAGTTTTTATTTACACTATGATTTTAAATCAGACAAAAAAAGCAAATTTAATTTAGTCTGCCTGTTAAAATTGAAAATAATTTTTTGCATTGTAATAACTGATATCCTCTGCCATTTTACCGATAAGAGCCATGTCATTGGGAATTTCACCATTTTCGACATCAGTTCCAATCAGATTACAAAGAATTCTGCGGAAATATTCATGCCTTGTATAGGATAGGAAACTACGGGAATCAGTGGTCATTCCTACAAAACGGCTTAATAAACCGAGGTTTGAAAGGGCTGTCATCTGTTTCTGCATTCCGTCTTTTTGATCCAGGAACCACCATCCGCTGCCATATTGCATTTTGCCCGGAATGGTGCCGTCATTAAAGCTGCCAATGATGGTTACCATCAACTCATTATCCTTGGGGTTAAGGTTATATACCATAGTTTTTGTCAGTTGGCCGGTGAGGCTCAACTTGTCAAAAAATTTAACCATTGAAGCTGCGAATGAGGGATCATTGATGGCGTCATAACCGGTATCCGGTCCGAGTTGTTTAAACATACGGGTATTGTTGTTGCGAATAGCTCCGACATGAAATTGCTGGGTCCAGCCTTTTTTATGGTCCATGTAAGCAAACTGATACAACATGGCTGACTTGAACTTTGAAATTTCCAATAAGTCCAGTTGTTTGCCACCGCGTACTTTCTTGAAAACCTGTTCTATTTCGTTATCCGTATAATCTTCTGCCAAAAAAGTATCCAGTCCATGGTCCGAAAGCCTGCATCCTTCCTGATGAAAAAAGTCGTGCCTTTTTTCCAGGGCTGATATTAATGATTTGAAATCCCTGATATCTACGTCAGCGGCCTGAGCAAGTTTATCCACATAGGCGTTGAAGTTTTCAGGGGATTCGACAGCCATGGATTTATCTGGCCTCCAGGCAGGCAATACCCTTACGGAAAAGTTGTCTTTTTTAATTTTCTGGTGATATTGCAGATTATCAATAGGATCGTCGGTGGTACAAACCAATTCGACGTTCATCTTTTTCATGATGCCTCTTACGCTGAATTCCTTGGTCCGCAGCATCTGCGTGCATTCATCGTAAATTTCTTGGGCTGTAGCAGGATTTAAAATTTTATGTATGCCAAAAGGATGAAGCAACTCCAGGTGAGTCCAGTGGTAAAGTGGATTTCTAAGGGTATAGGGTACTGTTTCAGCCCATTTAAGAAACTTTTCATTTTCGCTGGCATCGCCTGTAATATATTTTTCGGGAACACCGTTGGCACGCATGGCACGCCATTTATAATGATCGCCTTCGAGCCAGATCTGAGTCAGATTGTCGAACTGCCGGTCATCAGCAATATCCTTAGGTGACAGATGGCAATGATAATCTATAATGGGAAGCTTTTCAGAATGTTCATGAAATAAGCTTTCGGCTGTCTTATTTTGCAATAAGAAATTTTCATCCAGAAAATTTTTCATGTTAATATAAATTTTAAGAATTTTACATAAAATAAAACATTCATGTCACCTTAAATGATGTAACAGGCCATGAATGTTTTATTTACCTCATTTTCAACCTTATATTTTATCAACTAGACAAAAAGTCTTTTAATATGTCTTTCTAAAAGATTTTCCGTAACACACTGGCCGACAATTTCTTTGTTGTTTACCAATTCGTCGGTATAGCGGTTGCCAAGTTCGGCAGCAACTTTGTAACCTACATGAATGAGCTGTCTGAGATCTGAATTGTAATCAGGATCATCAGGAATGTGGCGGAGGGAATTGGCGAATTTTTTGGAATCCCATGCTTTTACGGTTTCAGGTGCAGGCAAGTTTTTTTTGTGAATGTCAATTACTGTTGCATACGGACCGCAAAGTTCATCCATACGGCCATACGCATTGCAATATATTTCTTTAGCAACATCCAGGCCTTTACCACCGGCTACTGCCAGACCAATAACTTCTTCCAACCAAGTGGTTCCAGCGGTTTTGACATGGATACCTTTATTGTATTTTTTTATGATCTGGCCCATGATAGGATAGATGCTGAATTTATCGCTACCCGAGTGGATACTGAGTTTTAAGTTTTCTGCCAGTCCAAATTCTTTAACTGCAAAATCAATCACCAGGACATCTTCTTCAAATTCTTTGGAGAATTGTGGGATGTCTCCCCGGTAGTCGACGCCCTTATTGAAACGTCCGGTGAATTTGGGTGCAATGGTTTGCAGTGGAACACCAACCTGTGCCAATCCGCATAAAATAAAGAAGAGCTCTACAGGAGTTTGGGGCTGGTCAACTTCATCCATGGAAACTTCGGTAATAAAATTGTCTTTCCCTTTAGAAGCTTCAATTTTTTTGTAGATTTTGTGGGCTTCTTCAATGGCATAGCAGAATTTTTCTGCAATAGCCTGAATAAGTGAAGGAGTAACATCGAATGCTTCAGCTATTCCGGGAATTGATAATTTCCCTTCGTATGCTTTACTTTTTTCTATAAACTTTTTAATAGATTCATCATTCGCTTTTTTCCCTATGTAATCAGCAACATCCAAAGTAAAAAAGTCGGAATTGTCGATGAAATTGTCAACGGTGGAAAGGTTGATGTGATCGGCATCAACTCTGTAGCTTCCTTTCCATCCGAGAGCTTTTACAGCATTGTCAGCTTCTTTCCTGGTACCTTCCGGTGAAGAATGAACAATAGTGTGTTCTCGGTTGGATTTGTTCCATACCGGAGTGATCTCTAATCCAAGCTTTTGGGCTTCTATAATGGCTTTTAATTGTGCCTCTCCCTGGTGGGCAAATCTATCGCCTATTCCCCATGAATATTTCTCTAGTATCATTCTTATGTGGTTATTAGTTGTTTTAATAAATCTTAATTGACAAAGGTATAAAAATTATCCGTTTGCGTACACGAAAACTATTTTATTTTGTTTCTTTGTAAAAAATTTAAATTTATTGGTTTTTTCAATTATTTGTAAATTTTTGTTTTTTATCAAAGCTACATAATTATATTTAGAAATAAAATAAAATCCAGAAATGGGAAAATTAAGGATAAAAGATATTGCACTTAAAGTGGGCGTTTCCGTGGGTACTGTCGATCGTGTTTTGCATAACCGGGGGGAAGTAGCCGAAGAAACCCGGCAAAAAGTTTTAAAAATTGTTGAAGAAGAAGGTTATGTCCCCAATTTGCTTGCCCGCAGGCTGGCATCTAAAAAGAAATTTTGCTTTGCGACTCTGTTGCCCTCTTATCAAAATGATAATGATTACTGGAAATACCCTCAGGTAGGTGTATTGAAGGCTCAAAAAGAACTGGAAGATTTTGGAGTGATCATCCAACAGTTTTATTTTGACCAGTTTAATGAAAAAACATTTGAAAATCAGGCCAGGGAACTGATTAAGTTAAGTCCGGATGCCATACTTATTGCTCCTGTTTTTGCCCAGAAGTGCATGCAGTTGATCGACAAATGTAATATCAAAGGTATTCCGTATGTTTTTATTGATTCAAATATCTATGCCTCAAACCGCCTGAGTTATATAGGTCAGAATGCTGTGCAAAGCGGTCTGCTTGCCGGCAGGTTGATGAGCTACAGCATTGAATCCCAATCTACTATCCTCATTATTACCATTGCCAAGAATAGTGTAAGTACGGATCATACTACCAAGAGGGTCAAGGGATTCAAGGACTTTTTTTCCTCTCCCCTTATGAAAAAAAAGGTAAATATTCTGGATATTGATGTGGAAGAAGATGTTGATATACTTCTCTATAAGGCACTGGTTGAGGCTTTTGATAAAAACAAAAATATCCAGGGAATTTTTGTGACCAATTCAAAAGCATATAAAGTGGCCCGTTTTCTTGAAAAAAATCATCTTGACAAGGTACATTTAATTGGTTATGACCTGGTTAAGGATAATATCTTTTTTCTTGAAAAAAATATTATTGATTTCTTAATTAGCCAAAGACCTGAAGTACAGGGATATAATGCTGTTATGACTTTGTATAATTATCTTATCCTTAAAAAGGAAGTTAAGATGGTGAATCATACTCCAATTGATATTATTACCAAAGAAAACCTGAAATACTATCTTAATCTGGAGCTTTAATGAAAATTCCCTGAAGGGAAAATGTAGATGCAGCTTAGATTCTTTCAACTTTTCAGTTAATAACAAATTCTCCATTTTCCAATATGGCAGTTGTGGTAAAATTTTTGGCATAATCCGGGGATATGAGATTGGTCAAGGCTGTTTTTTTTGTAAATCAAAACGCAAGAGTACTGCAATGCTTTTTTTAATTGATCAACCGAAATAGGATCCTGTAAATCTACTAGGCCCTTCCTCCAGTTTTGGTCATTTTGAAATCGCAGCTCCCGGTTAAGCATTTGATTATTGTCTTTAATGCAAATGATCTCTTTTTGCAGGTCAAAAGCAATAGAAGGGAGCAGTTGGTCGTATACCAGAATGCGGTTTTCCTGAAGGTTTTTGCTTTTGATGGTTTCGGCAACAGGTTTCATCGAATCAAACATCAATTGATTTGATGAAACCAGGCTTGAGTAAAAAAGCAGGAAAGTAATTCCCAGGATTACTGAAGAATAGATGATTTTTTCTTCTTTATTGAAAAAGTGGACATATTGAATTGCAAGAAGCAAAATAACCGAGAGAACCCAGAAAACCCAGAAGTCGGAGTTAACCTTAAGCGATGGATAAAACAAGACAAAACCACAAATTATTGCTAAAAGAATAAATTGATAACTGATTTGAAAACGGTTTAAAAATACTGGCTGTTTTCCTGATGATTTTATTATTGCTGTTGCTGCCGTGAGGGATAATGCGGGTGCAACAGGAAGTAAGGAAAAAAGCTGTTGGCTACCCGAACAGGAAAAAAATATCAGGGGAACTAACAGCCAGATCATGCAAACCTGCACAAACGAACTCATTTTCCACCATTGTTTTCGTTGATTCCTGAATTCAACCAGGGCTAAAAAGAACCAGGGAAGTCCCAACAAGGGTATATAGAGGAGGTAGTACCAGAAAGGACCTGAATTTTCTTCGGAACTATGGGATTGAACCAGGTATTTTAAAAATCCATGGTTCTCAAAATATAAATAAGCAAACCAGGAAAGTGAGAGAATCACAAATATGGATGCAGCCAGGGAATGGTGAAAGTCCGTATTTTGATTTTTCTTTGAACTCCTGTTAAAAGCCCAGGCAAAGCAAACAGGAACAATCATAGAGGCAAGTCCCTGGGTATCAAATCCCAGGGCAAGTGTCAGATAGAAGGAATAAATCCACCCTACTTTATGTGTTTTCCTGTATTTTATCCATAAGAATACGGATAGCAGATTCAGGGTACTCATATAGATATCCGGGTTCAAACTTCTTGTGGATAGTAATACCAAAGGGAGTGACAGGAAAATAAAAACAGCATAAATTGCTGTTTTTTGGTTAAAACATTCGCAGCCGATAAGGTAAACCAGTAAAAGTTGAAGTAGAAAAGCGACCTGCAAAAAGAAACGTACTGAAAATTCGTTGATGCCGAACAATTTGAATGCTGCATTTGTAACATAATATGTAACAGGAGGTTTATGATAATCATAAATATTAAGCAGGGTGGGATGGATATAATCGCCTGAATTGTACATCTCTCTTGCAGTTTCAGCATAACGCGCTTCATTATTTGTTTCTGTCACACCCCATTGCCCCAGATGATAAAATAGAGCCAATAAGGCCATCAACAGAATACTGCAAAGTACCCCTGTTTTGATATTTTTACTTATTTCTTCCGTAACTGTCATAAAAAAAACTATTGAATCAAAAAATCTAATTGACTGATAACTAATTATATGTTTTGACTTTCGAAAATCACTAATTAGTAAATAAAAACGCAATATAAATTAGCCTGTCAATTAAAACAAATAATCACAAATTTTTTGCTATTTTTCTCAAGGATTCATAATGAACAGGGTAATTTAAAAAAAATCAAGATGAAAATCAAAGCGATAATAACA
>JAUZOH010000160.1 GCA_030706565.1 Bacteroidota bacterium
GACTCGATAATTTTAATATCATCCAGGCAGGTTCCCCAACCCAGATTTGTTTTACCTTCAAAAGCCAGGTAAAACGTACCGCTAAAGTCATTTAGCTGTATGGTTTTAAGTTGCCAGAGTCCATAACCCGCCGAATCCACCGGGGTATCATAAATGGCTGAATCCAGTTTAATCCAGGCAGAATTCAAGGTTTTTTTATAATAAATGCGTAATTCGTCGTTTGCACAGTTTTGTCCTTGTGCATCCAGGCAACGTTTAACCTGGGCGTAGTAAAATTTCAACAAAGGTTTGGAGGCCCCTGAAAGGTCAATGGGTCGGGTAACCAGTTTGGTGGCTTCATGTTTCAGGCTCGAATACTCAAAAAGCGCATTGAATTTACCTCCATGAGCAGGATACGGAGTACGGGTGGTGATTTCATTAATATCCCTTTGACCGCCACCATTCTGATACTTCCAGTCTACGTAGCCCTTAGCATATTCTTCCTGCCATCCCTGGGGCTGTACACCTGTTTCAAAGTCTTCTGAAAAATATACAGTGGAATCTGGCTGAGCATTGACTACATTGTCTATAAAAAACAGCAGAAACATATAAAACAAGAAACGTATATAAATTTTCATAACTGTATGTTTTTAGTCAATACCTTAAAAAAACTGCACAATATTTAACAAAGGAGTATTTACATAAAAATATGATTATCTGATAAAAATATAATTTTTTTCAATTTATTTAGTATTTTCAATATTAAATTTCTGTATTAATAAAGTATTTCTATAAAAAACAAATAGTATCTTTAAGAAAGATCAGAATTTACAATTTTGTTATACGAAAAAAAATAATGAAAGTGTCAAAAAAACAGATACATTTATCTGACTTTTAACAAATTATTTATATTTTCCGGACTTTAATTTTTCATCTGTATAAGATTAGGGTCAGCAAAATCAGGCAGCAGCGGAGCCACAAATGGTAAGTCCGTATTTCATTTTAGTTCTGCCGGTTGGTGGAAAGGGGTTAATAAACCGTTTCGAGGATTACAATAAGATAAAGTTTTTTACAAGAAGTCAAGATTATTTTTTTGAACTATTATTGAGTACCTAAGAGGATCAAAATGAGCATATAAATTTTGACAGCCATGAAGAGAAAATTATTTATTATCTTTTTATTGAACTCATTATTTTTCTCCGAATTATTTGCCCAAACGGATACTTCTTTCTGGTTTGCAGTTCCAAAAGTCACCATAAGCCACTGTCAAAGTGGTACCTGTCCGGGAGCAAAACCGGTATACATAAGATTAGCATCAATGGGCCTTCCGGCTACTGTTACCATTAGTCAGCCGGCCACTCCCCTGTTTAAGCCCAAAGTTATCAATATGGCTGCCAACAGTGCAGCCACAATGGATATGACTCCTTATCTGGAAATGTTTCAGGATAGCGTTGCAGGGACAGTCCTGAATCACGGCCTTCACATCAGTTCGACCAACCTGATTACTGCCTACTGGGAAGAAGATGAATACTGGAATCCGGATATTTTTTCCTTAAAGGGTAAAAATTCTCTGGGCACAGAATTTTATACTCCCTTTCAAAATTTATGGGCAAACGGGGTGTACACGCCAGACCTGCCTTATTCAGCATTTGATATTGTGGCAACACAGGACAATACAACAATTACGATTACTCCTACAGCCAATCTGGCCAGCGGACAAAAGGCAGGAGTTCCATTTACCATTCACCTGAACAAAGGGCAAACCTATTCATGTAAAGCAGCCAGCCAGTCGGCAGCCGGACATTTGGGTGGGTCTCATATTGTTTCCGATAAACCCATAGCAGTAACGGTAAAAGACGATTCAGTAAGTGCAGGGAATTGTGGCTGCCGGGACCTGGAAGGGGACCAGATTGTGCCGGCTGCAATTCTGGGCAGACAATATATCATCATGAGGGGAAGGGTAAACCTGACTGATTGTAATCAGGATCCGGTGGAAGGTACAGGAACGGGTGAAAGGGCTTTTATAGTAGCCACCCAACCCAATACAACTATTTCTTTCTACTACACCAATAATACCACCAGCACCAGAATTTTGGATCTTTCAACAACAATTACCAATGCCGGACAGGAGTATGCTTATGAAATTAAAAACAATGCGGTTTATGTGATGGCCGACAAGCCTATTTATGTATATCATATTGCCGGCTTCGGCTGTGAAATGGGCGGTGGCTTGTTGCCCAAGGTTGATGCATGTACCGGATCCTATGAAGTGAGTTTTACCCGGAGCAATTCCCAGGACTTCTACCTAAACCTGATGACTCGCGAAGGAGGCGAGAGTACATTTTACATTCAACTGCCCAATGGGACAAATTATCAGATTCCTGCTTCCTACTTTGAAAAAGTGATCAGTCCGGATTCCACCAAATATCCCAACTGGATGGCCCTGAAAGCCGATAAGAAATTATTTAATTTCATTCCTATGAATCAAGCCTGCAGGGTATATAATACTTCTTCTTTGTTTCACATGGCATTGATAAACGGAGGAAGGAATACAGGTTGTAAATACGGGTATTTTTCAGATTTCAACTCAGAGAAAGGATCGGCCGTCATCAGCCAGACCAATTCCGACCTGATCAACAGCTGCTTTGGCGATACCGTACAATTGAGGGCTTGGGGAGGATTGAGTTATCATTGGGTGAGAGAATCTGGTTCAACGGTGGTTTATCCCGATTATTTAAGCGATCCTTATAGCGCCACGCCAACCGCTACGCCACCTTCAGGAACCTATGATTATTTTGTCACTGTTCACAGAACCTGCTCCGATACGGTTTGTCATGTTAAAGTCCTCGTTTCACCCGAATTAGTTGCTTCCTATAATGTAGACAGGTCTTCAGGCTGTGCACCGTTGAATATACTGTATACGGACAAATCAGTAGGGGCTACTGCCATTGCAGGAAGCCATCTCTGGGATTTCGAGAGCAATGACACCATCGACCGGGCCGACAATGTTCTGGTCGTACCCCCCTTCTACCGGACTTTTCAAAACAAAACGGATTCGGTACTTGTTTTTCAGTCCAAGTTGATTGTACAGAACAATCAATGTGCCAAGAGTTTTACAAGGCCGATAACGGTGTATCCTGAAATAGATGCAGGATTCAACTTCACAGGTGACAGTATTTCCTGTAATCCGCTTACAGTACCCTTTACCAACAAATCCCGGGGAGATACAGCTCAATATGTATGGGAATTTGGAGATGGCAGTTCGTCTAATCAAAAGAATCCGGTCCACACCTACTCGAATTTTACCCATAAAGACACCACTTTCCGAACCCGTTTAATCAGTATTTCTCCTGATTATTGCAAGGATACAGTCCAGCACAGGTTTATTGTACATCCTTACCTGAAGGCAGGTTTTACGGTTGACTCCGTTAAAGGATGTGCACCTTACTCCATCAGGATTTTCAATACATCCGAAGGCCAGGTTGAGCAATATCATTTTATTTTCGCTGATGGCAAGGATACGATCATTTCATCACCCTGGAATTCCTTTACCCACATATACCAGAATACCACGGATTTTCCAATAGATAGAAAGCTGTCACTAACGGTTAGTAACAGTAACGGGGGATGTACCGATACTTTCTCGCGGTATATCACCATCTATCCTGAAGTTAATGCAGCTTTTACAAAAGATAATTCCCTGGGCTGCAATCCGCTTACCGTAAAATTCTCCAATCAGGATAAGGTCAGGACTGCACCCGAGTTCCATTACGATTGGAATTTTGGGGACAATGCCAATTCGGGGGAAATCAGCCCTGCGCACCAATACATCAACAACGACACCCTCCTGCAGACCCATATTGTCAGGCTGATTGCTTTCTATACCGGCACGCATACCTGTCGTGACACAGTCGTGGATACCGTGAAAGTCTGGCCATATATCAAAGCTTCATTTGCAGTAAAACAGGCAAGCGGATGCGCTTCACTGGTTGATACTATTACCAATCCTTTCAGTTCATGGGGAGGAATAAAAAACTTCGTATACGACTTTGGGGATGGGCAAAGCCTTTCGACCAATGCCCATACTTTCACACATGAATTTACGAACTCATCCAACTCAAAAGATTCGGTATACAGAATCAGACTTACCGTCACTACAGCCAATTGTTCGGATACCCTGTCGGTTCCAATTACAGTGTATCCTCAGGTGAAAGCAAGCTTCCTATATGGCGGGAACAAGGCAGACTGCAACCCGCTAACGACGGCATTTACAAACAACAGTTCACCCAGTGCTACTTCATTTTATTGGGACTTTGGAGACGGGACCTCATCCCCGGACCAAAATCCAACACATCAGTTTACCAATGATTCGCCTCACGACACCACCTTTAAAGTGACCCTCACAGCCACGTCCGACAGGCAATGCAGCCAGTCGGTCTCCGTCAGGCTTACCGTCTTTCCCTATGTCCAGTCAGGTTTTACGATCAACAAATATGATGTATGCTCAGGTGACAGTGTCTCGTTCAAAGATGATTCCAAAGGAGGGATAAGCGGCTGGAACTGGGACTTCGGAGACGGTTCTGCCCCATTTGCCGGAAATATCCCGCCACCTCATCAATATAGTAATTTGGGCACACAGCCCAAAAATTATTTCATAAAGCTTACCGTAAACAACCCTGCCAATTGCCTGAACTTGTTCACCGATACCGTAACAATCTATCCCAAAGTAACGGCAACTTTCCAGTCGGATACGGCAGGCTGCCAGCCATTGGCCCTAAAATTCACCAACAAATCAACAAATGCAATTTTTTTTCAGTGGAGTTTTGGGGAAGGGAGTACCAGTTCCGATATCAACCCCACCTTCACATACTATAATTATACAGACCGGGATACGGCCTTCCGCTTAAAAATGCTGGCCATTTCAGATTATCTTTGTGCCGATTCGGCCACGCAGACCATACATGTTTACCATAGGCCCAAAGCCCAATTCACTATTCCAAAAACCATTGACTGTCCGCCATTTACGGTAAACATTCAGAATACCAGCATAACCTCAGGAAGCATCTTCACCTGGAATTTTGCAGATGGGACAAAAGACACCACCACATCGGTCAAAACAGGTACACTCAGCCACATTTTTTACAACAATCCGCCGTCTCAGGCTATCAGAACTTATCCCATATCCCTTCATGCAGAAACTGCCCAGGGATGCCAGGATAATGACACGGTCCCGGTGAGGGTTTACCCGAAAGTGACAGCTTCTTTTTCAAGTCTGAAGGATTCGGCATGTACTCCTTTCACTTATCCGATCAACAACACGACCACCAATGCGTCAAATTACAACTGGTGGTTTGGCGATGGTTTTAGTTCCCAGGCAGGTAATCCGGTGCATGTGTTTTATAATTATGGGGATGAAGATACCACGTACCGTATAAAACTTCTGGCCACATCCCTCTATTCTTGCACGGATACCATTTCAAAAATCATAAAAGTCTATCACCAGCCCAGGGCGATATTTTCGGTGGCCAAGAATGTAGACTGCCCTCCTTTTGACGTCACCCTGCAAAATCAATCGACAGGAACCCGCCTGACCTACACCTGGAATTATGGGGACGGGAAAAATTTTACGACCAGGATAAAAAATGATCCTATGGCTTTGACTCATGCCTATTCCAACGATTCAACAGGGATCAGGGTATATACGATACGCCTGCATGTGGTCAATTCCGGAACCTGTGCCAGCGATGCTTCCACAAACATCAATGTTTATCCCAATGTGACGGCAAGTTTCAGGCCAGATACTGCAGGCTGCAGCCCTTTTTATGTCCAGTTCACCAACTTCAGCAAAAACGGGGATTTCTATCGTTGGAATATGGGAGATGGCGTTACATCCGGGATGAATAATCCATTGAACCGTTATGTCAACCTTTCACTTTCAGACACGACATATACGGTTAAACTTAAAACGGAGTCCCGTTATGGCTGCAGCGATTCAACCACAAGGAAAGTAACCGTATATCCTTCGCCGCAGGCTGAATTTGCAATTATCCCGCCCCTGTCAACCTACCCGGATGCCACCTTTAATTTTACGAACAACACAAACTCCGGCCCGTGGCATTACCTTTGGAATTTGGGCGACAATTACAGTACCACAGACAAGGATCCCGGCACTCATACCTATCAGCATTGGGGTGCTTATACTATAAAGCTCCTTGCCTCAAGCGAACATTGCATGGATTCTATCAGCCACAAAGTCTATCTGATAGCACCGGTACCGATTGCCATGTTTGACTCCTCATCGCAGGGATGCGCCCCACATACTGCTTATTTTACGAATAAATCGATTTATGGCAACTCCTATTTATGGGATTTCGGTGATGGTTTTACCTCAACCGCAGAACAGCCTGTTTCGCATTTGTATAATCAAGCCGGCATTTATAATGTAAAACTTACCGTAAAAGGCGATGGAGGGGAAAGTTACCATTATGAAACCGTTACAGTTTACCGTTTACCGGAAGTAAACTTTGAACTCGCCCCCGATACAATTATGCTTCCTGATGAAAAACTAAGATGCTACAATCTTTCAAAATACGGTACGTCCTATCTGTGGAAATTCGGGGATGGCGAAACATCAACAGAAAAAAACCCCACCCATCTTTATACCGTCAAAGACCTTGGAGCTCAAAACATCAGTCTTACAGTCTGGACAGACCATCAATGTGTTGATTCGCTTGTTAAATATGCTGCAGTAAAAATTGTAGGTGCAGGCTACCTGAGGTTTCCCAATGCCTTCTCGCCAAGTCTGGACGGGCCCAACGGAGGAATATACAAGGTGAAAGACATTAACAATGATGTTTTTCATCCTTTATTCGAAGGGGTTATGGATTATCACCTTGAAATCTATAGCCGGTGGGGAGCCCGATTATTCGAATCGGATAATGTCATGACCGGCTGGGATGGTTATTATCAGGGCAAGCTTTGCAAACAGGATGTATATGTCTGGAAAGTGAAGGCCACTTTCTACAATGGCAAAATGATAACAGATGCAGGCACCGTTACGCTGTTGATAAAAAAGAACAACAATTAGGTTAAAATAAAAGCCACTGCAAGATTCATGCAGTGGCTTTTTGTCAATCCCCAATAAAATCAAGCAACTTCAATTTTTCTTGCCGGCTTTTCAATTGCTTCCGGCTTTTTAGGTATATTCACCATTAATATGCCATTGCTGTATAAAGCATTAATTTTATCGCTGTTGGCCTCTTCAGGCAATTCAAAAATTCTTTCAATTGAATTGCCTCCAAATTCACGGATATGATATTGACCTTCTGAATTTTCCTCTGATTTGCCCTCATGTTTTGCAGAAATACGAAGCTGGCCCTTTTCTACTTCAAGATTGAATTCATTACGGTTAAAACCAGGAGCTGCTAAATCAATCCTGTAATCAGTCGGAGATTCAATAATGTTGGCCAGAGGAATGGTCTCCTGTTCAGGTTCAGGCTCAGCATAGAATAATTCGTCAAACAAGTCTGTCAAATCCGGATATACAGTTCTTTCTTCTGAAGAAGGGGCTGCATTGAACAATCTAAGTAAACTCATAATTATTAATTTTAATTGTTTAATTTCTATTTGTTGTAATCATGAATTTACAAAAGATGTGCCCAGTCTATAATTTCATCATTTAGGCAGAAAAAAAATCAATATTGATGTCATTTTGACACTTACAAAACAAACATTACGCCATATTGACACTTATTGATTTTAAAATCCTATCTAATTTATTGGTCTAATACGAATTAAATATTTTTAATAAGAAGGTATCTTAATTCTTTCTTGACTTTTTCCACCCTCCCCTGTTTGGACAAACCTTCCTGCAGTTATAACAAACAGTAATGGGTGAGCCCTTAAGGGTTTTACCCTCTGAATTTAACCGGCAATTCTTCTGAATAACGTTTCTGTTGCCCATTGTCAATGCTCCTGAAGGGCAACTTTTTACACACAAATTGCAGCTGTCGGAACAAAAATCATCATCAATCACCGGATCTGGCTCCAGCTCAACATTTGCAAGTACAGCACCCAGCTTGAGCAAATTCCCCAAATCAGGGTTACACAACAGGGTATTCCGGCCCATTACGCCCAGCCCTGCATAATATGCCGCATGTTTTAAGGAAATGATTCCCCTTCCGGTCATGGTTTCCTTATCCCAATATTCATAAGGTTCTGAGGGCACAGGAACAGCACTGATATTATTTTTCTCAAGTTTCACCGAAACATCCAATGAA
>JAUZOH010000161.1 GCA_030706565.1 Bacteroidota bacterium
GCAAATATGTCGAATTGTACATCAGCGGCGATAACCTGCTCGACCAGAAATATGAGACCTTACGGTATTACACCATGCCGGGGGCCACTTTCTTCGGGGGAATTAACTTGAAGTTTTAAATAAAAAGACAGGAGGGAAATACTCGCCCTTTGGTTCATAAAATTTTTTCATGTTATAAAAGTCTATGTTTTTCCCTTTGAAAGTTCACAAATCCAATCATAGAATTTTGATTTAAAGATTTTAAATCACAACTTTAACATTTAATTCTTCAAATAATATCCAGAGAACAGACAAGACTATAAACAACCCTATAATCGTTAGTAAAAACCCAAGAAGGTGAAGCAAATAATCATAACAACAATTTTTTCCATCTGTGTTTTAAATACATACGGACAAGATTCCCTGAAATGGACTTTTCAGGCCAAATCTGGCATATATACATCAGCAGCCGCTGATAGGAACAACATTTATTTTGGAAGCAATGACTCCAATTTTTACGTTCTGGACAAAACAAACGGCAACTTGAAATGGAAGTACAAAACAAATGGGCAAATAAAATCACAGCCAGCACTATTTGATGAATCCGTAATCATCAATAGCAGTGATGGCAATTTATATTCGTTTGACAAAAATACGGGTAAGATCCTCTGGATATTTAAAACCAAAGGCGAAAAGAGATATGATATGTGGGATTATTATTTGTCGTCACCCATAACATACCAAAGTACTGTTTACGTGGGAAGCGGAGATGGTTTTGTATATGCCGTAGGTGCAAAAACTGGAAAACTTGACTGGAGTTTTAATACAGGAGACATTGTTCATGCGACGCCGGTTATTGAGCGTGAAAAGGTATTTATAGGAAGTTATAACGGAACCTTTTATTCCCTGGATTGCAAATCAGGAGATTTGGTTTGGCAATTTAAAACTGTAGGTGACAGATATTTCCCCAAAGGAGAAATTCAAAAAGGGGCAGCTGTTTATAAAAACTCCATAATTTTCGGAAGCCGGGATTATAATATCTATTCATTGGATTTAAGTACAGGCCGTGGACTTTGGAACATGAAAGAAAAATATGGCAGCTGGATCATTGCCATTCCTTTTGTTTATAAGGATAAGATATACTTCGGGACCTCTGATTCACATCAATTTTATTCAATGAATGCTGACGGCGGGAATATAGAATGGGCACTTCCAATAAATATGAGGGTATACGGTAGTGCCGCATCCTATAATGACAGGATTTACTTTGGTTGTTTTAATGGGAAATTGTATGGCGTCAACCCCAGGACTGGAAAAATTGAATATACCTTCCAAACATACAGCAGCAGGGAAAAATATCCCTCCATTTATAGGGAAAATGGAGAGTTTAGGGAGGATTTTCAATTGTATGGTTCAGATATGCAGGGATCGGAGAAAAAGATACTGGATTTAGGGTCAATTCTTGCCACTCCGTTAATTGATGAGGGAGTAATTTATTTTGGTGATTCAAAGGGAACTTTTTATGCGCTGAAACTAAAGTAATAGTACTAACTGCCGTTTCTGATACCAATTTTCCAAAAGATCGTTCTTATTTTTAAGTTTTATGACAGGAAAATATTGAAGATTCTTATTGAATTTGTCAACTGTGTATAATATTTCGATATTTTTAACCTCTATAAGAAAGGTGTTATTTATGATTCATTTTGTTTTGAAATTATACTATTGAAAATGCTTTAAATATGAAAAAGAATATTGATCGGAGGGCTTTTATCAAGGGGACATCACTTGCCGGATTAGCAGGAATATTGACAACCAGTGCTGCAGCAAATGCAATAGGAATTCCCCATGGATCATCAGTTTTAAATTCCCGGCTTGGTGAAGAGATGGATCATTCCCGGAAATTATCCTATAACCAGAATGGGAAATTTAAAATCGTGCAGTTTACGGATACGCATTATATTTCGGGAGATTCCCGTTCCGTAAGGGCATTAAAAAACGTAAATGAAATACTTGATATAGAAAAGCCGGATTTGGTCATTCATACCGGTGATGTTATTTTTGGTAAACCGGCAGAAGCCTCCATTCGTGAAATACTCGATCCCATATCAAAACGGGGAATACCCTTTGCTGTTACATTTGGGAATCATGACGAAGAATTTGACAAATCGCGGAAAGAACTGTACCAGATACTTAAAAGTATTCCATACAATATTAGTTCTACAACAGAAGGGATTTCCGGCGTAACCAATTATATACTTACTTTAGGTTCTACCGGCAAAAAAACAATCGATCGTGTATTGTATTTGTTTGATTCAAATTCCTATTCCAAAATTAAAGGGATAAAAGGGTATGATTATATTCACAACGATCAGATCAGTTGGTATCGTAAACAGAGTATGGAATTCACAAGGAAGAATGAGGGACAACCTGTTCCATCATTGGCTTTTTTCCACATCCCGTTATTGGAACATAAAGAAGCGGCCCATAATGATGGAGTTGTTCTCTCCGGTACAAGAGGGGAAGCGACTTCATCGTCAAATCTCAATTCGGGTTTATTCGTTTCAATGAAGGAAATGGGGGATGTACATGCCATATTCCTTGGTCATGATCATGATAATGACTATTCCCTGTATTGGAATGATGTTTTTTTTATTTATGGCCGTTACAGCGGATGCGATACCGTTTACAATAATTTGAAACCCAATGGTGCACGTGTGATTGAACTTGCGGAAGGTGAAAAAGGTTTCCGCTCATGGATACGTTTGTCCGGAGGTTCTATTATTCAGGATATGAGATATCCGGATGATTTTATGAAAAAGTGAAATCATTTACCTTCATAAATCCAGCATTACAATAAGGAATAGGTGAACATCATTCAATGATTCTGTTAACCAACAGTAAATGACGGCCGGCTAACAGAATCATAAAAAAACTTACTTCATGCCTGCCAAAGCATCTTTTACAGCCTGGGCAAGAGGAATTGTAGGCCTTCCGATAAGTTTTGAAAGCTGTTGTCCGTCGTCAAACAAATCGCCTTTTGAAGCACCGGTATCCCAACCCGCAAAGGCTTCAGCCAAAGCTTCAGGCAAACCGAAACTTTTCAATTTGCCGGCATATTCGGATTCGCTCAGATCCATATAAGGGATGTTTTTCCCGGTCTGGCGTGAAATTTCGGCAGCCAAATCTGTTAATGTATAGGCTTCATCGCCTGCAAGCTCATAAACTTTCCCCTGGTGGCCTTCGCCGGTTATAACGTTAACCGCTGCTTCAGCATAATCGGCCCTTACGGCAGAAGAAATTTTCCCAGCACCGGCACTGCCTAAAAAAGCTCCACCTGCAACTGCGCCCGGCACTGAAGCCGTATAATTTTCGGTATACCAGCTGTTACGCAACAGGGTATATGGAATACCCGACTCTTTTATGGCTGCTTCAGTCATAAGGTGTTCGCCTGCAAGGCTAAGTGATGACCTGTCTGCGTGCAAAAGGCTTGTATACACGATCCATTTGACACCAGCCTTTTTAGCTGCTGCAATCACATTGGCATGTTGCCTGGCACGCTGTCCAACCTCATTGCCTGAGATAAGCAATAAATAATCGATACCTCTAAGGGCATTGGCAAGAATCTCCGGCTTATTGTAATCAAATTCACGGGCTTCCACGCCCAAATCTGCTGCTTTCTGGGGCGTCCGCACCAATGCTACGATACTTTCTGCAGAAACTTTCCCTTTTAGTTTTTCAACTGCTATGTGGCCTAAATGGCCAGTCGCTCCCGTTACTCCAATTCTCATTTTTAATTCCTTTCTTTTTTAAGTTTAATAATTTCCATTTTATATTTGCTCTCTAAAAGTTATTTAATTACTTTTGGTGAGTCAAAGTTAAAAAGTAACTTATATAAAAACAAGAACTTACCCAATTGTGCTATACTGAAATAAAGGTAAGAAATATTAAAAATCAATCAGTTATGGACGAAAAAATTTTAAAAAAATTTAGCAATCCCGAACAATGCCCGGTAAGGAATGTAATCGACCGGATAGGCGATAAATGGTCCGTACTGGTACTTATGGTACTGGAAGACGGAGAAGTACTAAGATTTAATGAACTATGCGGATATATTAAGACCATCTCACAAAAAATGCTGACGGTTACCCTTAAAACCCTGGAAGCCGACGGGCTGGTCAAACGTACCGTCTATCCGCAAATCCCCCCCAAGGTAGAATACGAATTAACCCCACGTGGACAATCCTTAATGCCGCATCTGCATGATCTGGTGGCCTGGGCATCAAATAATATGACGGACATCAAGAAATCAAGGGAAATCTATGCAGCCCATGCTGAGAGTCTAAAATAATATGGTTTGAGGTTGTTTGATACGGTTTGAGGTTGTTTGAGGTTGTTTGAACCATTTCAAACCTTTTCTCAAACTATTTCAAACTATTTCTCAAACACAAAATTTCTTTACAAGCTAAATAAATTGCTAAAACATTATTTATCTTTAAAAAATAATTTCAAGACGAATTTAAAGCTAAAGATGAAAAAATTATATATTTTAATAACCCTGATTTTATTATTCACCACCAATATCCTCTTCTCTCAAACCGGAACAATTTGCAAATGGAATGACGATAAAAAGGCTGCCGTTGTTTTGACTTTTGACGACTGGTCGCCCGGACAATACTCCATCGCAGTCCCGGAATTAAAGAAAAGAAATATCAATGGCACTTTTTTCATCATTTTATCCTCAGTTGAACCCTGGAACCATCCCTGGTCTGAGGTGATCAAAACCGCAGACTATGGAAACGAAATTGGCAATCATACCCAAACGCACCCGGATCTTTCAAAAATTTCTGCAGCCCGGTTAGATAGTGAAATCCGCAGCATGAAAGATACCCTTGACAAACATGTAACTTCGCAAAAAGTTGTGTCGCTTGCCTATCCGTTGGGTGCATACAATGATCAGGTCCTTAAGGAAGTAAAAGAATCTGGCCATATTGTTGCCCGTAGTGTTTTTTCGGTTTCGCAAAATTATACCTACAATTTTGCGCCCAAAGAAAATGATTACTTCCATATCCTCACGTATCAAATGGACAGCAGCAGATCCACTTCCGACTTTTTTCAGCAGATAAAAAACATCATGAATGGAGGAGGTCTTTTAACATACTTGTATCACAGCCTGGATAATGCCCAGGGCACTTATAACGACAACTGGTTTGCCAAAGTTTTGCAGGATTCCTTGCAAAAACAGCTGGATACTTTGGTATCGGTCAGAAATAAAGTATGGATCACTACGCTGGGCCAGGCAATAAAATATCACCGGGAGGCAACCTGCGCAAAAATCACTGAAGAAATGCCTTACAACGGACAACAATGGGTTGTAAATCTGACTGATACATTGTCCAACAATGGACTATATAACCAACCCCTAAGTATAAAGTTGAAAACCAACGGGGTGAAATATCTGGAAATTGCACAAAATAACCAACCGCTCAAGATTGATTCGGTATTTAACGATACTCTACTGTTTCATGCAGTACCCAATGCAGGTCAGATAATTCTGAAAAACACAAAAAAAGCCACTATTACAAACCTGATTCCAAAAGAAAAGATCAGAATTTATCCTGTACCGGCTACGAATTTCATAACCATTGATGCCAATTTCTCACTGTACAACGCTAAAATAATCATAAGTGACCTGGTCGGCCGGAAAATTAAATCCACCAAAAACAGGGAATATTCAAACCAACTCACGATAGATACTTCTCATCTGAAAAGAGGCGAATATGTCCTAAATATCAGTCTTAATGATGAATATTATGCACAAAAGATCCTAGTAAATTAGTTTAGCAAGGCTCTGACAATACTATGCGGCTTATTGCAAAGCGACATAATTATCATCAAATCGAAAGATGAAAGAAAACTTCAACTGATTGTTTATTATCAGTTGAAGTTTGTAAACTGAAAAAATACCCAATAAATAGTCAAACATTAAATACTTTATCTAATAAGCCATATATAATCCGGTTTAAAACGCAACCATTTGTGATAATCTAAAAATCATCCCAAATGGAATAAAGGGGAAAACATTAATTTACCCCTTTATTCCATCTGAGGATATTAAGCTATAATCCTTCTAATTTTTAATATTTAAAACAGTTCCTTTTACCTTGTCCCAGATAATACCAGGTTTAGTTTTAGAAAATTTCTGACAGTTTAAATTATTTATTTTATACTTTTCCACATCATCTAAAACAACCGCAGGTCGTACATCTTCATTCTTGCAGGTTATGTTTACATTCTTACAGTTGAGATTTTTGACATGCCTAACATAAAGTCCATAAGCCGGACAAATCCCATAAATATTAAATTCAGGGTATTTGTCAACATTCTCGGGAGGATTTCGATAAATGTAGCTTGTATCCATAATGGAACCATAATATTTCAGATTGCAATTTTCAATCAGGAGATTTTCGATTTTCCTCTCAGGAATACCACCAATTGCAGATCCCACACCAGGGCCTCCCTTAGCCAAAACATAATGTATATCGTTATTCGTAATATTTCTTACCGTAATGTTTTTCATGTGGCTTATCGGCGCTTTAGTCGGTCCGCCCTTAAAAATCCTTCCTCTGTTCCCCAACCGGATGAATAATGGGGTACTGCAATCGGTCAGGGTAATACCATCATATGTAATATTTTTAACATCCGCTCCATCAACGGCTTCAATGGCTATACCGTATCGTGTAAAGGAAGTGACGTTTTTGACCAACATATTTTTTACAATTCCGTGAGTTTCGGTTCCTATTTTAACCGCGTGACAATTGTTATAACGTCCGATACAATCATGAATATAAATATTTTTAGTGGGTTTCATGGACATTGCTTTAATACAAATTCCATCATCGCCGGAAATGCTGTAAAATTTACTTATTTCAACATTCTTACACCCACTGATATCGATCCCGTCTTCATTATTGACCCCGGTATAACACCTGACCCTGACATTTTCAAAAGATAAATTTTCGCATCCTTCATAATATTGAGTCCAATTGGCGCTTCTGATAAGGCTAATATCCTGAACTTTGACATTTTTGCATTCAACCATACGGATTAGCCGGGGTCTTTCATACTCATTATTCCGCCCCCCCCAGGGATAACCTTCCCTCAAAGCATAACCGTCAATAATACCTCCTCCCTTTATCGCCACATTCTTTTTTCGGTCAGCATATATAAACTGAAAATTTTCATTTGAACGAAATGATTGTAACGAACAAATTTTAGCAGGAAAGTCGGCATGTAACGCCGATGCCCTTAATAATGCCCCTTCAGCAACAAAAAGTGTAACATTATCCTTTAATTCCAAGGTCCCGGAAATAAAGATCCCGTCATGCAGATAAACAGAACCGCCACCATTTGCAGAGCAGGCATCAATGGTTGACTGGATTGCCAAAGTATTATTTGTTTTGTTATCTCCTTTTGCTCCATAATTCAAAACATCAAAAACCCTGCCTTCCGGTTTTACCATAGAAGGAAATGCATTTGTAGGATTAACGATAACAATAAACATAGATTGTTCATTACTCCCATTTGCACCCAAAACGACTGAATCACCCTTCTGAAAACTCTTTTTAAACAATTCAAAAACCTGATTTTCAGAATTAACAATAAATTTTCCAGTTTTAGTGTATGAGTTTAACCAGGCAGGTTTTTCTTTTATCCCAGTACTATGGGCAATATATACTTCTGCATCAGCTGAAAGCTGGAACGAGGCAATGACAGATTTATCGAAAAATTTCGATTTGTATGAAGTCTGTATCCAGTCGGCCCCATATAATTCAGCAGGCATTTTTATGATGTCCAACAGGGTATCTCCATACATTTGTGCACCAGCGTGTAAATTACCAAGCTCAATCCAATGCGAAGCATTGTAATTATCTGTCCAAACATCATGAATATCCAGATTTTTGATTAATCTGGTATTTCCAAACGAACAAATTCCCATTTCCAAAAGGAATAATAAAAAAACAATGTACTTTAAATATTTCATTCGAATACAGTTTAATTTTTAAAGGACTTATAGAACGCCATGTTTGCTATTTCATCATTATTTTGTGTTTATCCGCAAACATGTTGGCTTCATACTTTACTTTATTTTTCGTGGCATTATAAAATGAAGGATAATTCTGATCACTTAACAATATTGAGCATATTTATTACCATTTGCACGGCTGATTCGTCATAACGGATTCCATAAAGTCCATTCTGACCATA
>JAUZOH010000162.1 GCA_030706565.1 Bacteroidota bacterium
GGGAAAGTAACCTTTATTCACTCCATAGCCAATAAAATTACGGGATCATTGATTTTCTGTTCCTGCGTCGTTATTCCTTTAGTGGAAAATATTTACCTGGCAAAAGGAGTTTTCCTGGTTGCTGTTTATGCGGCTGCTGAAGAACTTTGCATCATTATTTTGTGTAAAGAAATTGATCTGAACCGCAGAAGCCTCTTTAGAAAATAATTTAATCTTTTCATTCTTCTAAATTCCGGCTTTCATTGCCGTCAGCTTTAGCTTTCACAATCCTTGATTTTTACTTCATTGCCATCAGTTTTAGTTTTTATGCCCTTTATTTTTGTCTTTTATTGCCGTCAGCTTCAGCTGACGGATTCTGATGATATAATGATATTTCTTGGGCTTTAGCCCAAATTCAGCATCATAAAATTATACCCGATATTTGGCTGAAGTCAACGGCATTGACGAATATGATTTCCTGTTTTATAAATGCAAAACATTGGGTATTACCGGTACTACCTTGCAATTCCTGATTCTATCATATTTTCATAATCCGGAATCTCTTTGATAAAGGTATATTTTTGAGAAGATTGGTCTAGCTTCAGGCAATAATGTTGCAAACCGTTGGTGACAATTAGAAATGAAGCTTTGAAATGTAAGGTATACCGGGCAATCTGATCAATCACTTTTTGGGCGATTTCAACCTGCGGGGCTTTACATTCCACCATGATCCAGGGATTACCGTCCCGCTTGAAAACCACGATATCACTTCTTTTGGTCAACCTGTTGATTTTAAATGGTGTCTCAACCGCAATCAGGCCCAGGGGATAATGTTTCTCCTCATTTAGAAAACGAATAAAATTTTGCCGTACCCATTCCTCAGGAGTCAGAAGTACATGTTTTTTCCGGATGGAATCAAAGATGTACGATTTCTGGTTTTCTGTCCTTATTTTAAATGAATAGGCAGGTAAATTTAATGGATCCATAAGATTCTCTTAATTCTAAAAAATCAACTTGAAAGTTATTCGATTTGATATGTTTAACAAAAATATCTTATTCAAATGATTTTTTTAATTTCAACTTCCTTTTTTATTTAAATTCATAAAATATTTTGAGATTTTAAATTTTATTTATAAAATTGCGTCCCTAAAATAAAAGAAAATGAATTTTCTCAGTAAGATGATATTTAATTGGTGGTTGTGGCGTTGCCTGCGGGTATTAAACAATCGTGTCTTATACTGAGCAAATCAATATAATATTTGAAAGGCAGATTGTTTAAAACAGTTTGCCTTTTTTTATGTCTTTTTCGCAAGAAACAAATAAAACCTAAATTTATGAGCACAGAGAAGAAAATTTTTTTAACAGAAGCTGAAATGCCTGAGCAATGGTATAATGTAGTAGCTGATATGCCTAATAAACCTATGCCTCCTTTGAATCCGGCTACCAGGCAACCTGCAAAACCCGAAGATTTGACTGCTATTTTCCCGATGGAACTGATCAAGCAGGAAATGTCACAGGAACGTTGGATAGACATTCCCGAGGAAGTACGAGATTTATACAAGATATGGAGGCCTACTCCTTTGGTAAGGGCTTATAATCTCGAAAAATACCTGGATACTCCTGCTAAAATATATTATAAAAACGAAAGTGTCAGTCCTGCCGGATCTCATAAGACAAATTCCGCTATCCCGCAGGCATATTACAATTACAAAGCAGGAATTAAGCATTTGACCACCGAAACAGGTGCCGGCCAGTGGGGAAGTGCCATCAGCATGGCTGCCCAGCATTTTGGTTTGGACGTAAAAGTCTTTATGGTGAAGGTGAGTTACAAACAAAAACCTTACCGGAAAATCATGATGAATACCTGGGGTGGTTCCGTTGTCGCTTCTCCCAGTAATCTTACTGAAACCGGGCGGAAGATCCTGGCTACAGATCCGGATTGCCCGGGCAGTCTGGGCATTGCTATTTCTGAAGCAGTGGAAATGGCGGTTAAAGACCCTCAGACAAATTATACCCTGGGCAGTGTTTTGAATCATGTAATACTTCATCAGACGATTTTGGGGTTGGAATGTGTCAAACAATTTGAAAAAACTGATGATTTTCCTGATGTTGTAATCGGATGTTTTGGCGGCGGTTCAAATTTTGGCGGTGTGGCATTCCCTTTCCTGCATTTGAATTTTGCTGAACATAAGAATATCCGCTGCATTGCTGTTGAGCCCTCTTCATGTCCAAAGCTTACACGGGGTATTTTTCAATATGATTTTGGTGATGAGGCCGGTTTCACTCCTTTATTGCCAATGTTTACCTTAGGGCATAATTTTGTACCTGCTTCCATTCATGCCGGAGGTTTGCGTTATCATGGCGCCGGCTCTCTGGCCAGCCAGCTTTTAAAGGATAAGCTGATAGAGGCCCAATCTATTCCTCAGACAGAAACTTTTGAAGCCGGTGTGACCTTCGCCCGTAACGAAGGTTTTATCCCTGCTCCTGAATCGTCACATGCTATTGCCTGTGCTATTCGTGAAGCTAAAAAAGCCAAAGAAGAAGGAACTCCTAAAACCATTCTTTTCAATCTTTCTGGCCATGGAATTATTGATTTACCCTCTTATGCCAAATATTTTGACGGTATGCTCGAAAATTACGATTTATCTGATAACGAAATCTCAAAAAGCGTATCCCAGTTAGACAAAATTATTTAATTTTGTTTCAATCTTTAAAAGCGCTGGTCAGCTTTGCTTTGAAGCTGACCAGTGTTGTATAATACAGTAAACAATGACCAGTCAGCAATACGATTTATCCCTTTTAGGGGAATATTCTTTTTTAATTCATTCTTACGAGGCCGACTTCGATACTAAGGCTAAATTTTCGGGTTTATGTCATTTTCTCCAGGAAAGTGCCTGGAACCATGCCGAAAGCATTGGAATGGGATTTCAGACTTTATTGGATGATAAAAAGTTGTGGGTACTTTCAAGGCTTTATTTTGAATTGGATGAGTACCCGCATTGGGGCGATACCATTAAAGTTCAAACCTGGCCCAAGGGTACTGACGGTTTGTTCGCTTTGAGGGATTTTTATGTACTTGATCAGTCGGACAAAATAATCGGTAAAGCCACCAGTGCCTGGCTTGTTTTGGATACTGAACAAAGAAGGCCTCAGCGCTTGGATCATTTTTATGAAGACCGCAAATTTTTAACCCAAAGGCATGCGGTAAATAAAAGTTTGAAAAAAATACCTTTTTCGGGAAATAATGAACCTGCCCCATTCCATCAGGTACGTTACAGCGATCTGGATGTAAACCAGCATGTAAATAACGTAAAGTATATCGAATGGCTTTGTGATCTTTGTTCTGATCGTTTATTTGCAGGATCTGAGATACATGACCTGGAAATAAATTTCCTTTCCGAATGCAAAGCAGGGGATATGATTCTGGCCACTAAAAATGAACAGCCTGATTTGTCAGGTCAGATTTCTGCAATGCTGGTCAGGGAAAACGATAAAAAGGATATTTGTAAGGCAAAAATTGGCTTTAGAAAATAAGGTTGGTCAGTTGTAATTAATTGAAACATATTATGGAATCAATAATTTCGGTTGGTTTAGCTTCTTATGGTTTGTCCGGGATGGCTTTTCATGCACCCTTGCTAACAGCCCTCCCCTGTTTTAACCTGAAAAAAATCCTGGAGCGGCATCATGATAATTCCAGGGACAGGTTTCCTCAGGCAGAAATTGTCCGCTCTTTTGATGACCTGATCAGTGATCCGGATATTGAGTTGGTTGTGGTGAACACACCCGATCATACACATTTCGAACTGGCTCAGAAAGCTTTGCTGGCAGGCAAACATGTGGTAGTGGAGAAACCATTTACTTTTAAAGTTGAGGACTGCGAAGAGTTGATTCGTCTTGCCAAAGAAAAGCACAAGGTTTTAAGTGTTTTTCAAAACCGGAGGTGGGATGGTGACTTTTTAACTGTAAAAAATATTGTCCATCAAGGATTATTGGGGAAACTGGTTTATTTTGAATCCAATTTCGACCGTTACAGAAATTATTTAAAACCTGAATCCTGGAAGGAACAGTCAGTTTATGGCAGTGGCACTGTCTACAATCTGGGTTCTCATCTGATTGATCAGGCATTGGTTCTTTTTGGAATGCCCGAAAGCGTTACGGCCGATATCCGGAATATGCGTGAAGGAGCTGAAGTCGATGATTATTTCAATATCAGATTGGGTTATTCGGCATTTGCAGTGACTTTGAAATCCAGTTACCTGGTCAGGGAATCTGTTCCACGTTTTGTTTTGCACGGAAGAGATGGTTCGTTTATCAAATACGGCATGGATCCCCAGGAAGATGCCATGAGAAGCGGGATAATCCCGGTACAACCGGAATGGGGGCAAGAAAAAGAAGAATACTGGGGACTTTTAAATACCCAGCTGAATGGATTGCATTACCGGGGGAAAGTAGAAACCATTGCAGGAGATTATAAAAAATATTACCAGAATATTTATCAGGTTATTCGCAATAATGAAGTTCTGGAGGTCAAGCCAGAGGAATCGCTTGCTGTAATTAAAATTATCCGGGCTGCTTTTGAAAGTTCCGAAAAGCAAACAACAGTTAGAATATCCTAATTATATTCCAGGATTTTAGCTTCGCCTTTTTGGACCATCAGGCCATTTTGAGCAAGAGCTTCAATAATATCTTCGCCGGCATGAATATATACCGGCGCAAGATTCTTAATCCTTTCAATGATTAAATTTACAAACCATCTGTCGCTTACCAGGTTGCCGGTAAGGATGATGGCATCAATTTTCCCGTATAAAACAGGGGAGAGGGAGCCGATGTATTTTGAGATCTGGTAAGCCATGGCTTCAAAAAGCTGCTTAACCTGTGGGTCGCCTTCAGCCAGGCGTTTTTGTAATGTATAAATATCTTTGGTCCCGATGTAGGCAAAGATTCCACCTTTGTCGCGCAACATTTCCATGATTTGGCTTTCAGAGTATTTTCCGCTGAAACAAAGCCTGACCAGATCACCGGCCGGAAGGGTTCCGGCGCTTCTGAGTGAGAACGGGCCTTCTCCGTCAAAATCCTGGTTGACATCAATCACTTTCCCTTTACAGTGTGCGCCAATAGAGATTCCTTCACCAATCTGGGCGACAATCAAGTTGAGTTCTTCGTAATTTTTCAACAAGGCCCTGGCATGCCGGCGGGCTACTGCTTTTTGGTTTAATGCATGAAAGATAGAGCTGCGGTGAAGCATGGGCAGCCCTGTGAAACGGGCAATGTCGTTCATCTCATCCACTACGACGGGATCAACAATGAAAGCCCTGCAATCCTGAATTTGCCTGGCAATACTGGCTGCAATTAATCCTCCTAAATTAACCGGATGTATTCCGATTTCTGAATGAATGAGATCGTGTTCCAGTTTTTCATTCACTTCATAAATCCCTGAAGGAATGGGCTTCAGCAGACCGCCACGTGCCATAATTATTTTAATGTCCGTAATTTGTACTTCGGTTTTTAGCTCATCCAATATGGCGTTGGCCCGGACAGCGGCTTCATTTTCGATGTTGCTTTCTGACAATTCTATAGAATTGTGCTTGACAGATTTCAAAAATACTGCATTGGCATTATAAAAAATGCCAATACGGGTCAGATCTTTTTCGGGCTTAATAGTTAGGATAAACGTACGTTCCATAATTTGAGGCCATAAAATTGTTGACATTCGTTAAGTCAGAATCCTGCGGTATTACATTTAATATCCGGATAGGATCAATGGGCGGTAACTGATAATAACAAAATAAATCTATGGACGGCCAGGTCGAAAGACCTGAGATAACCTGGCTCATGAGACGAAACATATCTTTGTGAATTAAAAATCTATATTGAATGCTTGAATTGAAGAGCACTACCCAGTCAACGCCATCATTTTGCCTGACTACCACGGCTGAAGAGCCAGACATGGTTCCGGTACGCATCCAGGTTCCCTGGTCATCAATACGGATCCAGCCCAATGGCCTGTATCCGGTAAGAACTGGGTCTGTCATGGTTTTAATGCTTTCGGATGAAAGAATATCCGGACTTCCGTCATTCCCATCTATGGCAACCACCAATTTCAAAATGCTGGCAGCCGAAGCAATCCAACCTCCTGCTCCTTCAAGGTCTTCAATGTCATTTCCATAGGATCTGGGGACAAGTTGTTTGGAACCATCTATGGGGACAGTTTTCTGAATTTTCCCCATTTCATAGTATTTTACTTCATTTCGCATCCTGTCTTCAGGGGCAGTTTTGCCAATGCGCATATCAAAGATTCCCAGTGGCCAGAGAATGGACTGATCCACATAGGCTTCATAGTTCATGCCGGTGATTTTTTCAATGATCTTTCCCAGAACAGCATAACCAAAATTTGAATAATGATACCTTGTGCCGGGTTCGAAACTCAATTTTTGACCAAGAACATAACGGATAATGGTATTCATGTCTGCAGGAGGAGTAGAATGCATAAACCTTGCTATCCCTATGGGCCTGAACATAGGATCTCCAAATCTGACATTCCAGCCTCCCGTATGATTGAGTAATTGATTAATCGTGATGGTGCCTACCCTTGGATCTGCAATTTTTTGATAGGCCGGATCATTTAAAATCCCCTGGGGACCAAAGGGCTTGTCTGTCAATTTCAATTCGCCCTTTTCTACCAAATGCATGATCGTGGTGGCGGTAATTAGTTTTGAAACGCTTGCAATTCTAAATAAACTGCCTGGTTTAACCGGTTCTCCTGTCTCCCTGTCAGCATATCCAAAGCCTTTGGCATAAACCATCCGTCCATTTTTTGCAATAGCAACGGAAGCACCTACCACACCCCATTTGTGCAAAAAATTATCCACATGATCGTCTATTTGATCCATAATCGGATTGGATGAGTAGCTATTAATCAGACCTTTGTATGAAGTGCTTGTTTTCGAAAATATGATTTTCCCGTTATCGCTTGCCTTTAGGTTGTCTGAAAATCCAATGGTGAAAATTAGAAAAAGTGAACTGAAAATTGCTGGAAATGTGAAAGAATGCCTCATTATCAATACTTGTTTTTTAATGTACGTTGTTTTCTACAAATAGTTGATCTTTACAAATGTATCATTTTATCCTTTTTGTTTTTTAAATTATCTTTAATCCATGAGCTTTTTAGCATATTTTAACATTTGGACCTTCCCAGCTATAAATTTGAAAAATTGATGTAACAAAAATCCTTTTAATAATAATTTCCAATTTATTTGCGGATGTAACAAATTCGCCTTATATTCCGTACTCCAGCTAACATTCGTTTTGAATTTGATCCATCAAAAAATATAAAAATATTGAAATTATGATGAAATTTATTTGTTTGTTACTGACTTGTTTGTTTGCCGATATTTCTTTAGTTTTATCCCAAACGGTTGCGGATAGCTCAAATGTAGCCAATCTGCAATGGACAACAGCTACTGAATTGCATTTGACTCTTTCCAACGATTCGAGTTTTATCCTGGATGCAGGAACTTTGCCTCATTCCGTAATGGATTCCATGAAACTTCTTACAGATAAACAATTCATTTATTATCCGGCAACTTTAAATAAAACTTTCATTGACCAACTTAAGGGGAAGCGACTGGATAGTGAATCGGATTCAGTGGAAAATAACGGAAATTCTTTGACTCTTTGGAGTACCATTCATCATACTTTGGGCGGGGGATGGGCGCATTTTATTAATTGCCTTCTATATAGCTTGCAGAGTAAGCAGCTTTTAATTACCTCCCCCCTGATGGTGCGCCCGCAATCAAAATGGAAACCTGATCCGGTCACAGAAACATATAAGCGGACAAAAAAATGGGATTATTATATCCCTGTAACGCAGAAGGAAGCGAAAAAAGAATATTACCTTTTAAAAAAATCCGGGCAATTACAATGTCTGAACGGGGTACCGGCCGAGTTTGTCAATCTTTTCCTGAACACCAGCGAAAGAAAATATCTGAAAATGAAAAAAATGGACAGAATGCTGGAAGTTTCCAGGATTGATCTGGTGAAAATTATGCTGGGTGCGAGATATATGAGTTCTATTCAGATCAATTATATTAAGAATGTGGTATTGAAAGCTCTGAACCATTATTCTGTAAAATTGCCATCGGTTATTATTCTGGACAACTTTAGAGCTGCAGTTGTCATCAGTCTGGAAGAAACAGGTTATAAAATTGAAAAAATCGTTTTTAGCAAAGAAAGCGACCTGTCTTA
>JAUZOH010000163.1 GCA_030706565.1 Bacteroidota bacterium
ATGGAGAATAAAAAGTTTGAATAAAGTTTTAACTCAAAGAAAACCACGGAGGCACTAAATGGTACTATGAAATTTTAAAATATTTCTTGGTGAACTCCGTGACTTAGTGGTTATAAAAACGATGAAACGCTTAGGTCCTCAAATCAAACTTTCTCCAACCAATAACCAATATCCCGTTATAACCCTTTTTACTACTTGCGAAACTTCAATTAATTGTTTATAAAAACAAAAATCACTCAGCAAAAAGAGGTTTTGGAATAATAAAATCAAAGATGAGTTTTAGTATATAATGAAGAAATATGATCTGCCAATTATATTTTAGGTGGCAGGGTAAAATTGGTTTATAACGGAAGCAATAAAGTTAAAAAAATAACAGATAGAAGCCTGTAAGTAATTGACTTACAGACTTTTAACTGTTATTAAAATTCACTTTTCGGAGAGCGAAGAATTCGAACCACTGGTCCACTGTGAAGCAGACAACAGTTTTTAGGACCGCCGCATTCGGCCGCTCTGCCTATTCTCTAAGGCTATTTATTTCCCCATTTGAAAAGTTTTGACCGCCAAAGATTCATCCTTTTATTTCCCGCCAGCTTTTAAAAGCTCTAAATTCTGCAAATAAACCTTATTCTGAGCATTTGCACGCTCAATAATATTGACGGCATTGTTCCAGGTATCATCAAACTTAGTCATTTCATTATATACCTCATCCTTTTTGTAAGTTAGTCTGATTCCTGTTTGAGATACAGAAACCACCTGGTCTGAGGAATATTTTGCTTTATCCCAGGGATGGTTATCTAAAAATTGGCCAAATTTAATCATATGGGCAATCTGGGCTTTTCTTCCCGAAAGCAGCTTCACATCATAATCAGGAAATTGGATTTCGACGGATACCTTTTCGCTGGTTTTGCACTCAGGGACATAAATCCTTGTCTCAAGATCCTGGCCACTGTAATTCCAGCTTCCTGTTGTTGCTTCAGCAGAATAAGAAAGTTCCCTGCCATTTACCTTTACCGAAACAGGAGCATAAGTGCAGGGAAGCCGAAGTTCATAACCTCTGGCCTGTAACATTCCCGTAAAACTTCCTTCAACCGGGTCAATCTGAACGTTCATCAATGTATTTCCCTTTTTCATAAAGCTAACCGAAGTATATGCAAAAGCACCTTTTTTGAAATTATTGTTATTTCCTTCATCTTCATAGACTTTACAGGAACCGCTATTCCCCGGGAAAATATTAAGGATCATCGGGTTCAATGGTTTTTCATCTACTCTTGACATTTGAGGTTGCATAGGGATAATTGCCCCTGATTTCACATAGACAGGCACTTCATCCAGAGTAAAAGGGCGATTGATAACTTTCCCGCCGTCAATCATTGTTCCGGTGTACCATTCAAACCACTGGCCCTGAGGAAGCCATGTCTGCTGGTAAGTGAAGAGGGAATCAGCGCCAATAGGTTTTGTTACGGGGTTAATTAACATGTCATCTCCAAAGAAATACTCATTTTTGAATACATAGGCATTGTCCTCTTTGGGATATTCGTAATATAGAGGATGAACAATAGATATTCCGCTTTCGTAAGCATTATGGGCCTGGGTATAGATGTAAGGTATTAAAGAATATCTTAATACGAATGCATTTCGCATGGCATAAAAATATTCATTGGGATAAGACCATATTTTCCTTTCAATCCGGGGATCCTTTGTACAGTGTGTACGGAGAATCGGGCTGAAAGCGCCCCATTGTATCCATCTTGTATACAATTCAGGAGTATCCGGGTCAATATTGTGTCCCCCTATATCATGGCTCCAGTAGCCAAACCCTACATTGGCTGCAGTAGCCGTAAAATACGGCTGGTAATTTAATGAATTCCAGCATACACGGGTATCACCAGAGAAACCTATTTCATACCTGTGATTTCCCAAACCACCCCATCTGTGAAAAATAAGCGGCCTAACCTTATTCCTGCGTTCCATGTCACTATAATGCACATAATTCAGGTAAAAGGTAGGATTTACTCCGGGTATTTTGGTGGTACCCCACTGTTGCCAGTCGAGCCACCAGAAATCAATTCCCGCATCCTCCATGGGATGCAGAACTATATCCATATAGTTTTTAGCAAAATTCTTATCTGTTATATCAAAAGGAACATATTTTTTAGTTGCAGGATCAATACCCATTGCCTTTGCCATCTGAGGGTAAACTTCCTCATGGGGCTGTATACCGGATGCAGGATGTAAATTCAAACAGGTTTTGAGGTTTTCTTTATTGGTCCACTGTAAAAAAGCCTTAGGATCAGGAAAATACGAGCGGTTCCAGGTGTATCCTGTCCAACCATATCTTTCGCCAGCCTGGTCTTTCTCAAGTTTCCCATCTTTATAAAACCCGGGAAGTGAAGTAATATGCCAGTCCATATCTATCACAAAGACATCAAGAGGTACGCTATGTATCTTAAACTGATCCACAAGCTCACGAAGATCAGCATCTGTATATTCCCAGTAACGCGACCACCAGGTACCAAAAGCAAATTTCGGAGGCAGGGCAATATGACCTCCTATTTTAGTAAAATCTTTCAAAGCCAGTTTATAATCATATCCATAAGCAAAGAAGTAAAGATCTTGTGTTTTATTTGCCTGACGCGACATTACCCAGGGATAATCGGAATTGTCAAAAACCGGACGTTGGGCATCCTCAATAGCCACCCAGCCATCTTTCGAGATGATACCCTCTTCCAATTTAATTTTCTCCTTTTTCCTGGTGTTCCAATTGTAAGAACTATCACCATCACAGCCATCAAGGGTACGTGTTGTTCCTGACAAATTGCCAGAATTAGCCATACCGGGTTTCCAGGTCTTCTTCTTGCCATCCATCACAAAAGAGATGCTGAGGTTTTTTTCTGTAAAAGGGCCACTTCCAATTTTATATTTCAAATCAACCTTATCAGTCTTGATTTCCAGCCAGCCGCCTTTTTCCTTTTTTTTGAAAACCGGTACAGGAAGATTTCTATTTACAAATGCAAGAGAAGCATGATCTTCGAATTTACCATCCTCATTCCACTCCATTCGTATTACTTCGGGGGTAAGAACTGTAAATCTTGCTTTTTCTTCTATAACCATTGCCGAAGAATTAGCAACAGGGTTATATTCCTGAGCCATAACCAATCCCGGCAAAAATGCCATAAAAATGACATAAAGTTTTTTTAAGTTTCTCATATTTTTAGGAATTTTTTTTTAAAAAAAGTAAAACTTTCTTTTTATAACAAGTAAAACAGGTATATACTTTTAAAAAGTGTCCATAGAACAAACTTTTACTTTTTAAACAGCAGGGCTTTCACTAACACAAAAATTGTTTTTTAAAGATCAAAAACAACCGACTCATCATCAGAACAAGGACATCACGCCGGAATTCATTTTTGCAGTGAAAATTTAAGTTTTTGATGTTTAAAACCAGGAGAACAGGTATTTATAAGTCATTTTCAAACCCAAATTTCTCAGAAAGGTAGCATAATCAACAAGCATAGAACTGATAATCAATAAGTTATTTTTGCGACTTGGCGTCATTTGCGAGAAATGCATTCCACGCCAAGTCGCAAAAAATTAATGCAATATATACTTTAATTCCATTCAAGATCACTTGTTAGTGGTGAGTGCAAAATTGTGAATTGCTCTTTTAAACGTCCGCCCTATAAAAAATCGCCAACTTCTCCTGTTAATTACAAACTCCTGTTAATGAACATTTACTCCTTTTAGCAAGGTATTCCCAAGATTATAGTTCTGTTTTTGGGGAATACCGGCTTTGCCGGTACCTAAATTCATTAATTTTCGGAGTTCTTCGAAATATTGGTCATAAACCGCCCTGGGTAAAACCTGGTGGTTCTTGCATATAGAAGCAGCCATACCCACTACTTCACCCAACATCCCGGTAGTACGCATAACCCTGACAGTACCCAGCGCTATATGAGTCACACTGATATCCCTTCCAGCCATGAACAGATTACTTACATTCCGTGAATATAAGCAACGGTAGGGAACAGGATAAGGATAAATGGCTTTTTGTTTCGAAATAGCCAGGAACTCTTCTCCCGGAAAAGACTTGGAATTTTTCGGATCCGGATAATGCAGGTCTATAGTCCAGCTTGTGGGTGCAGTCCCATCGGGGTATTTGACCGATTCCGTAAGATCCTGTTCCCTAAGGACATAATCGCCCAATAACCTTCGTGATTCACGTTTGCCGGCGATGTAGGCAACCCATTGTAATTTACTATGGCTAAAATCATTCCTGCCTGAATAATGATTTTTCAGATAGGCCCAATTGGAATAAACCACCAACAATCCATAATCACGAATTTTTTCAAAATCTTTAACCTGGTCAAAATTCATCCCGGTTTCCCATTTCCAATCGCCAGTTTTAAGCTTTTGCACATTTTGTTCATTAAACTTTAATCCCCAGGCAATATCAGGGAAAGCAACAGGAGCATGTTTTTCTTCCGATCTCCATTGCACAGAAGAGCCCATGGTCATTTTGTCCTTCACTTCCGGTGCGGTAGGTTCGCCAAAATCATTCCTGCTTTCGCGTCCCATCAGAAAATCTGCACCAGCCAAAAAGCCAATGGTTCCGTCTCCGGTACAATCCGCAAAAATTGGAGCCGTAAACCTTAATTCTTTGGAATTCAATATGTTTTTTGCCACCACAGCGACTATCTTTTGTCCGTCTTTTTCAACGGCAAAAGCCCGGTAATCAAGAAACAGAGTAATATTCTTTTCCTCACTTACCACATCGAGTTTTTTCTGATCTTCATAGTTTGAAGCAGGTTGTGCATTGCCAAATTTGACTGGTCCAATCTCATTAACAATATTTCCTAAAGCAGGATAAGGATCCAGGTTGATGCGTCCGCCAAGATGGACGCGCACTTCAGAACTGTTGTTGCCGCCCAGTAAAGGGCGGTCCTGTATCAAAGCCACCTTCAGGCCTAAACGTGCAGCCGAGATAGCCGCACAAGTGCCTGCAATACCCCCGCCGACGACCACGAAATCAAATTCTCCGGCTTGTTCAGGCTTATCAGGCAACTGCAAAGCTTTTTTTCTAAAAGTTGATAATGTTTCCAGGTTGTTAGAAGGCCAGAATTTAGGATCGTTTGAAAGAATGATGGCATCGCAGCGCCCGTCAAATCCTGTCAGATCGTGCAATACCAGTCTACAAGAAACAGAATTGATCCTGACGGTCCCGCCGTCCTGCCAATCCCATCCGGCACCCTGCGTACCGAAAACAGGCTGCAATACTTTCCCGTCAATGATAACCTTGAATTTGCCGGGAGCTTCATTCTTGGTCCAATAAGCAGTCCAGTTTTTTGTCCGTACAAAAACATGATAGGTCCCTTTTTTAGGCAATTTAACAGATGTAGAGGCATCGGCCACCGGAGTTCCTATGCCATGAGCCATTAAGTAGGGGGAACCCATCAGATCCATAAACTGCTGATCGACCACCCAGCCTCCTTTATTTTGAAAGCTTTCTGTTTCAACCAATATCTGCGAAAAACCCAAATAGCCTGTCCCCAAGGACAGGCTAATAAGGGATATTATCAACTTTATCTTTTTCATTTTATTTATTTGAAAGAAATTTCAAATATAATATAAGAATTGATTGCATTACCTGTATTTTAACCAGGTTGTTGCTTTGCATTTCTTGTCGCTTACAAAACGGATCCAACGGGCCTGAAAATCGCCAGGGAATGTATAGTGATAAGTCTTACCGGGAGCAACAGTAACCGTTTTATAAGTCATCCAGGGTCCATCGCCAACAGGATCGACCTGAATTGTGAATTCTACAGGTTCATTGGCATCATGTGAAATAGACAGTTCCCGCTGGTCATAAAATCCAATCAGATAAGGATCTGAAGGTTCATTGGCAGAAACAGCCGTATTTTTCCAGGGGCCACCTTCACCGGTTGGTTTTCCCAACTTCCACAAATCATCAATTACTCCGGCCCAAACAGCAGCCTTTCCATCCCCGGAAACAATAATATGAGGATTATTTTTACCCGCTTGGGGATTAATCCCGGTCATGATCAGCATTCCTCTATATCCGGCATAATCCGTGATTCTGAAATTATGCGAAGCGATGGGACGGATTTTTGCAAATCCATCGGCATTTTCTGCGGGCAATTCATAAAAAGTACCTTCACAACTGAACAAATCCCTTTCTGTAGAAACTTCCCGGCAAATACGCAACAGAGAAGAATTTAAAAGTTCACGGTAAGCCATATTTCCAAGTGGCAGCCGCCAACGCCGGTTTTGATTATCAACTATAAGTATGGATGATTCATCAACAGAAAGCACATCTTTAGGAATGGCAAACCGTTCATTAATAAACTCCAAGGTTTTAGGATCGTCTTTAGGAACCAATTTCATGTCTGCCGTAAGTTCATAATATCCTACATCCGACCTCGTACCTCCTTTATAATTTTGTACAGATATTCCCAAAGCCCGGCGGTTATCACCCAATCCATACAACAATCCTCCTGTCAGATTCGTCTCGTTTACTTTGGCTAAGCCGGCAAATATCCTATCCGGAACCGTTGTTCTTATATCATTGGCCGAATAAGAAAATTGAACAGTGGCAATTGTCGGTTTATCTACTGAAACCCTTATCCATTCACCTTTTTCTGTGGCAGTGAAATCCATTTCCATGTTTTTCCCTGCATCCACGTCTACTGAACGCAGCGTTTCCCAGTTGCCATCGCCCTTTAAATCAACCTCAAAAGTAAAACGGGCAGGAATTTCTCCATCATTTTGTATCCATGCACAACGTTTAGGCCAGCCTGCAAATAACATCGGATCGGATGGTTGATGGGCTTTCACGGCTTCTTTTAACCATACCGAACCCTCAGAGGTATTAGGACCAAGTTGATCCGGCTGCCGGGTTGAGGTAAACCAAAGGTTGGAATTTGACTGACCGGGGCCTTCAATATTTCCTTTTACTTTGCGTTTATTTAAGAATTCGTTATGAGCAGCATCATCACAGCCAAATACGAGCTGGTTGTTCCAACGGGTGAAGTCCCCGATTACTTTCAGGTAAGCAGAAGCGGGACGGATGCCGGCATGATTTGCAGATGAAAATGTACCCGGGAAATGCCAGAACATACCGTGCATGGTCATTAAATAATCGGGCTGCTGAGGGGTACCCACATCCCGTATCCTAGGCCATTCAGTATTCCAGCCATGAGCCCCGTCATAACTGTGGCTTGCTTTGGGTAAACGGAAGAATGACCATGTGCCATGGTCGCGAAGTCCCAGCAACAAAGATTTATGATCCCAACCAATGGTCCAGATCGGATCAGTAGCCGGATTTGCATTGCCATATATACCTCCGGGGCCTGTAATTTCAGTGAATTGATTACGGCGGATAACCTTCCAGTTTTCGCCATCCCATTCGGCCAAAACCCCTGATTCAATATCAAATTTTGTAAGCGCTTCCTTGGATGCTTCTCCATTATTCGCAAAAATCAACACGCCCTGACCGGAATATAATCCTTTGCCATGTGCACCCGGAAGAAGTGAACCCGGAAGATTGGCCGTGATGTCTTTTCCCTTTTCATGCTTTACATTTCCGTCTTCATACAGCATCCTGGTTTTTAAGGTATTGACATCAATTTCATAAAATCCTTCTTCCATGGTTGCAATATAAATCTTCCCGGCCGGATCAGACAAATGCCGGGCAGCTCCCGTATACCGGCCCGGAGCTTCCTTATTGGAAATAACCCGCACATTTCTATGGGCATCAATGGCATAAGGACCAATAAAAAGCTGGTTGCTTTCCTTATGGATCAGGCGGTCGGCAGGCGTTCCCCCTATACTTTCGGGACGAATGCTTTCATGCAAATCATTGGTAATCTCGTAAAGTTTATCGGAGGATCCGAAGGGGCAATGGGGCCCATAAGTAATCACCCATAAACGGTCGGCCCAAGGCACTACTGCACCCGTTCCACATTCCCCTTCATTGTTGTAATAGGCAAGATGTGGATATATCCCACTAAAATTCAAATTTTCCCGTATCTTTTTCGAAGACTGGGCATTGCCCATGAGTGTAAGTCCAAGGAGAGATAAAATGATTGTTATTTTTTTCATTCAAATGAATTATTTGTATCTGTTGATTTTTGTGTCAAAAAACATAGACCGGGA
>JAUZOH010000164.1 GCA_030706565.1 Bacteroidota bacterium
CAGGACCTAAATTTATATAAGTTTTTAAATTCATGTTATATACCTTAATTAAAGAGTTTATTTATGCACAAGCTGTCTTATTTACCCCCGGCAATTATTGCATCAATAGTCCGTTGATCGAGCACGGTGTTGTTACGCCTGTCCAATGCTCCTCCCGTATCCCAGAAGAATGGTTTAAGTCCGTAAGCAATTGCCTGTTTTGTTACAAAGGTTATCCAATAATCCACCGCATCGTTATGTGTTGCCAAATCTTTAGGGGTGGTTCGTCTGTAGGCCCCGTATTCACCCATTATAACAGGTATCCCCTTATCTATAAAATTCGTTTTTATTTTTTGGAAATAAGCATTTTGATCGCTTTCTTCTCCCCAGGTAGCATTGCGATCCGGTTCTATCGTAGAATGATGGCCGCTTCCCCAGTAATAAAACATCTTGCCCCAAGATGCATCGGAGGATAAAAATGTAAATTGAGACGGCGTATAATTATGTTCTTCATACATCATGCGGCCGGGGGTCGGATCGGTTGGGAAAGCCTTCACATCAATCAGATCGGATGATCCTTGTATAACCAAAGTCCGGTAGGTATTCCGTCCGCCGGTTGAACGAACGGCATTGACGAACGTTTGGTGATAGGACATTAATACCCCCATTTGAGTCGCATCGCTTGTATTGGGTTCATTGGCACTGGCAAACATCAAATGCTGGTCAAAATCGCGCATGGCAGTGGCAATTTGTTCCCAAAACGCCTTTTGTTTGGCATTAACCGAGTCTTTCTTAGCAGCAGTGCAATTTTGTTCCAACCAGCCGCCATCCCAATGGATATTAAGTAAAACATACATATCGTTGTTCACACAATATCCAACCACTTCTTTTACTCTGTTAAGCCAATTTGGATCGATGTGTGCAGTTTTAGCATTATCCATATGATACCAATTCCACTCACATGGTATTCGGATAGCATTGAATCCAAGATGTTTTACAAATTTTACATAATCCTCGGTAATCGGAGGGTTCCCCCAGCCTGTTTCCCCACCTGGAGCTTCCATGGTGTTGCCGATGTTCCAGCCTAATTTCATTTTAGCAGCCAGTTGAACAGCCGTGCTACCCATTCCGGTAGAATCAGGCGTAATAGGTGATGTATTATAAGAGGGATATATTTGACTAACTTGTGAAACCGTAACCCGTCTGGCCTGGCCGTTTGGCATGGTAATGACCAGTATAGTGGAACGTGTAGCGCCTGTTGCATTAAGTGTTGTGATTAATTTAATGGTGGCGTTACCCTTACCAGCTGTTTGGCTTAATTGCAACCACGAGTAAGCATAATTGTCAATACTCCATTGGCTGTTACATGTTAATGTCATTTTAGATGTATCTCCCCCTTCGGCAGGAATGGAAACGGCAGTTGTAGAAACCAACAGTTGAGGATCAATACCTGCATTATTTTTGCAGGAGGTAAACGATATAATCAAAATAAGAAATGGTACAATTTTAAAAAACATTATGTTGTATTTTATTTGTATGTTCAAATGTGTAATAATTTGATGAGTAAAAGACCCACAGGATGTTTCACTTTCGTTGAGTGCCTGCAGGTCTTTTAATTAATGATGCATTTATTTATATTTATTGATTATAGGTTTATCTTTTTACTACCCTGAAATTATCAAAGGCTGCATCAAAACTTGTTCCAGTAGCAGCTGTACTGTAGTTATGTAAATAGAGTATCAAATTACCCTTTCCTGATGCAGGATCGAACAAATCTGAAACTTTTGTAATAGAAGCACCTTTGCCATCAGCTAAACGGAATTCCGATAACGGAATAGTTACTGTTTGCCAGCCTTTTGTAGAATATGCCGCCGTATGAGTAGAAGTAACTTGCCAAGGTTCGTATCTTGCCATATAAGATCCATTCGAACTTTTTATACAAATCGTACCACCATTCCAGGGTTTAGCCACATTGATTTCGAATTTTAAAGCCCAACTATTGCCCGGATCATTAAAATTCTCCGCCGGCAACCATACAGCATCACTAATACGAATAGCATTCCCATCATCACCTGCACCCCCATTGAGTATATTGCTTTTCAGTTCAATGTACATTCCAGTGCCTACTCCAAAATCAGCATTGTATGACGGCCATCCGGAATTTGGGTCTGAACTGTTCAGGATTCCTCCTCCCCACCATGCATAACCAAAATAATTACCCCATTCCATATTGGCTATAATACCGACACCACCTCCGTTTATGAAGTTTATATTATTAACCAGGTAGGCAGTCGTAAATGTTCCTGATTTTGTTTCAATAACTACCGGCCCTCCATCACCTGATAACGCAGGTGCAGTAAATCCAATAACAGCATCTGATACTACTTTATATGAGGTAATAGGCGTTCCTGCAAAACTTAAATTCATAACGGAAATAAAATTATTTCCATAAATATAGACAGAATCACCTTCTTTGGGTATTTCATAGGAGATGCTTGTAATTATCGGTGGTCCAATTATTTTAATCGAAAAATCACCCGTTCCAAACATTGTTGTAATACTAATCATATTTACCAGTGAAGCATCTCCACCCGACAAGTCAGCGGGCACACGTACAGTCACACTGGAATCGGTATATGCCGCATTGGTCAAATCAGCAGCTACGCCCTGAAATGCTATGTTTGTGGCATTTTTAAGATTATACCCAACAATAGTGATCAGCTGGTTTGGCACAACGGATTTAATGATTGAATCGTTAGGCGAGTCAGCCGAGTTTTTCACATAAGAAATAATCGGTACACCGGTAATGTTAATTTCAAAATTAGCAACCCCGCCCTCGTTAACCAAAGTAATTTTATTCACCTTGTCGCGTGGCACAAGCGGAAACTGAATAGAAGGGATCTGTATTACGATACAGGTGTCGCTGAAAAAAGTACTGTTAATAGTAGCGGGAGTTGAGCCAAAATACGCCTGGGAAATTCCGCTTAAATTTTTACCCACCACTACTACCCACTGGCCAGCGCTCACAGTTTTCAAAATAGTATCGTTAGGCGAAGCAGCATAATTGCGCACATAAGAAATGCTTGGTGCATTTGGTTTTTCTTTTAAACAGGATGGCAGTATTATGATACCTGCTACTACACATAATAGTAGCAAATGGATATGATATATTAAAATTTTCTTCATAATTAATTTTTTTTAAATTTAGAATGAATATGGCACCGGAGGTTCCGCCAAATTTGGATCGGCTGTTACTTCCGACAATGGCAACGGAAATTTAAAAGTAGTAATGGTAGCAGGTGTTGGCGTAACGAAAGTGCTACTTGGAGTTGCAACACCATTACTGTAAGAGAACGAAACCCGCTGCTGATTATTAAGAATGTCTATGGCCTTTTGGGGATTGTAGTAAGAAAGTCTCACCAAATCAAACCAATAATGGCCTTCACCAGCCAGCTCAATTCTTCTTTCTTTAAACAACGAGTCAATATTCAGCGTGGTTACAGGATCAAGGCCAGCTCTTGTACGCACTTTGTTAAAGTAAAGCAGCGCTTCGGCATCAGAAGTGTTTGTATTATTGCCAATAATAGCTTCGGCGTACACCAGATAAACATCTGCAAGTCTTAATAATGCATTATGCTCGGCAGAAGAAGTTAGCGTCATAATTGCACAATTGTTGTCTTTCTTGGTGCCAATAATATGTTTCTTTAAACCAGCATCGCCCTTGAATGTATACCCCCCCCCGGCAGCATTTAACTCCGGGTAATAATCGTTTTTGAGCATAAATGTAGCTTTGCGCCTTACGGAGTCTTTTACAGAGTACTGTCTGTACATATCGATAGTAGGTTGTATACTAAACCATCCTGCTTGTCCGTCTGCTGCTATATCAGTGCCACCGGGCGAATATATCTGTAACATATTACCCGATAACCAATCACTAGTAGTGGGATCCCATTGAAGGGCAAATAATGATTCGGGATTGTCATTATTCTGTGTTTTGAAAAGATCGGCATAATTGGGCAACAAATCCAACCCACTATTTATACAAACATTGCCGGCATATAACTTAGCGCTGTCCAGATAGGCCTGATTACGCGAACCATTATGATTAAGACCTGCCCATGTTAAATAAACTTTTGCCAACTGACCCTGAGCCGACCATGTGGTAACCCTGCCTTTCTCCCATGTAGCGCCTGGTATGGGAAGGTTTTTAGCAGCATAAGTCAGATCGTTCACAATAAACTGGTAAACATCATTGACATTATTCCGGTACACCAATGGAGAGCTGATCAGCTTGGTGTTGTCTTCAATAATTGGCACATCGCCCCATAACATAGCCAGGTTAAAATAGGCATACGCGCGTAAAAACCTTGCTTCAGCAATGGCTGCCTTCTTATCAGCTTCGGGAATAGAAGCCGGTGCCTTTTCGTTAATTGCGATGATAGTAGAATTACAATGTGCAATAACATTGTACATTCCCCTCCAGTTTGCTATCAAACCAGCGTTCAAGCCCGTAATGCTAAACGTATTGAACTGTGCTGCATCGCCATTATAACCTAAGACCATATTGCCGCTTGCTACCTCACCTACCGGCAAATAACTAACATAAGTCCATTCTCCCCATGGCGCACCTGCATACAAAGCAGCGGTTGCCAACTTTAAATCGCTGGTAGTTTGATAAAAGTTTTCCGACATTATCGACGATAATGGTGGACGATCAAGAAAATCCTTCTTACACGATGCCAGCAACAAGGCAATAGCAAGGAATGAATAAAGTATCTTTGATTTTATATTCATTGTCTTAATTTTTTATTTGTTTAACGAAACGTTTAACCCAAAAGTAAACACGCGGGGTTGAGGATAATACCCATAATCGACACCTGCACTGAGTGGGTTCCAGGAACCAATTTCCGGGTCCATTCCTTTATACTTCGTGATAAGAAATGCATTTGACACATTCGCGTATACCCTTAAATAATTAATGTGTATTGTATGCAACAGTTTTTCAGGGAAGGTATAACCAAGTGAAATGGTTTTACACCTAAGGAAGGACCCATCTTCCAAATACCGGTCGGAAAATCTGTTGTTGCCGTTTGTGTCATCATTTCTGAGACCCTGAATCTTGGTACCAGGATTGATCACGTAAACATTGTTAATAGCTGCAAGATTTGCAGGATCAGTAATATCTCCGGAAGTAGTAGTAGAAGGTCCATTCGGATCAACCAACCCAAGTTTTGCATAATTCATGATTGCTTTAAGGTTCCCCTGACTCGTAAGCGGGTTCTCGCCGTTTACACGCATTTGATTGTATACTTTATTGCCATAACTTGCAGTGAAAAATATATTCAGGTCGAAATTTTTATAGGAAAATGTGTTGTTTAACCCAAGCTGCCATTTAGGAAATGGCGATCCAAGAAAAGTTTGGTCCTTGCTATCAATGACACCATCACCATTAATATCCCTAAACTTGATGTCGCCGTACCAGATACTACCACCGGTGGTACCAACAGGATACATATTCCCATTACTGTCTACCGGTCGGGCGGCAGGCTTGATGCCTCTATCCGGGTCGCCTAAAAAATCAGTAGGGGTTGCATAAACTCCTAACACCTGATACCCATAAAATTGGCCCAATGATCCACCTACGATTGTTTTACTTGCAGGATATCCTATGATTGGAGCCCCGTCGGCATTGAGTTTTAGTACCTTATTGACGTTCCGTGAAAAAGTAAAGTCTGTTTTCCAGGTAAAGCTTTTTCCTTTAATATTTGTGGTACTTACTCTAAAGTCAAAACCCTTGTTATCCATCGATCCTACATTTGCCCATGGTGCATCCAGAGTTCCGGGAGACCAAACCATAGCAGTTCCTGAAAACATAGGCAACGAAACTTGCATGCCAAGTTTATCTGTTCTTCTATCATAAAAATCGACAGAGAAGTTTATCCGCCAGTCAAAAAATGTCCCGTCAAGACCAAGGTTGGCAGTTTTTGTTTGCTCCCATTTCAAATCCGGGTTTCCGATATTTGTTTGATACTGTGCAATACCGGTTAAACCGGTAGCAACTGTGGTTAATGTAGAAGCATAAGCATAGTCCCTTCCTGCAGGGTTGTTCGTCAAGCCATAGCCAATACGCAGCTTCAGTTCATTAACAGCTTTCACGTTTTTCAAGAATTGCTCGTTGTTCAATTTCCAGGCAAAAGCACCCGAATAAGACCATACCCATTTGTTATTTATGGAAAATTTAGCATCACCGTCTTCCCGAATGTTACCGGTAAGCAGGTATTTATCATTAATCGTGAAATTTAAACGTCCAAAATACGCTTCCCTGGCACTCTGGCCTTGGCTTCCACTGTTTGTAGCCGTAGTCGCGTCGCCTGCGCTGACTACCTGTACGTTGTTCGAAGGGAAATGTGAACGATATGCGGATGCATTTGAAGATTTATTTAATACTGCCTCATGGCCCATCATCGCGTTCAAATTGAATTTATTTGCAAAAAAACGGGTAAATGTAAGGTAGTTGCTTATAGAAGTATATAAGTTCTGAGAAGAAATATTGGCGGCAGAATTGGTGAGATTTGTGACTGTACCCAGCACATAACTTGGGTTAAAACGATCTTCATTAGCCATCGAATAATTTGCTGCTACTTCATTTCTCAGCACCAGGCCTTTGGCAAAAGTAACCTCGGCATAGAGATTGCTGAAAAGCTGCTTCCTGTTTCCATCTGCTTTATTAATTTTAGCCATCGCAGCAGGATTTACCGTTTGAGCAATCCAACCAGCGTTATTATACTGGCCACCCCAACTGCCGTCACTATTCCTTACGGGAACGTTGGGGGTTTGACTAAGCGCATCACGAATAACGTTTGAATTGGAACTATTTAAATTTTCATCAATATTTACAAGCTGAATACTGGTGCCGATTTTTAACCAATCGGTGGTTTTATTATCAAGGTTCAGGCGCACTGACATTCTGGTAAAATCAGAGCCTAAAGCAATACCTTCCTGGTGGAAATAGGTACCTGACAAGAAATATTGCGTCCGGGTATCACCACCACTTACAGAAAGGGTGTGGCTGGACATGGGGGCATTTCTGAATAATTCATCCTGCCAGTCGGTACCCTTGCCTAAATATTGAGGATTGGCAAACTCAGGGCGGACATCCCAACCCCAACCTATGGCAGCATTCCTTTCGTTTGTAAAAGTTGCATATTCACGTAAATCCATCACCGGTAGTTTCTTGGCTATTTGCTGAAAACCGGTATAATAATCGTAGGAAATCTTAGGAGCAGCAACCTTGCCTCTTTTGGTCGTAATAATAATGACACCATTGGTACCCTTTGCACCATAAATGGCAGTAGAAGATGCGTCTTTTAACACGTCAATCGATTCTATTTCGGAAGGGTTTATGCCTGCTAAAGGGTTGGAACCGAGTTGAGTGGACCCATTATTCGCCGAAATAGAAGCAATATCTTCAATTTGAACGCCATCCAACACATACAACGGCTTGCCGCCACCAAATGAAGTTATCCCACGGACTTGCATGGCAACATCACCTCCCGGTTGTCCGGATATCTGCTGTACCATCATTCCGGCTACTTTTCCCTGCAAGGCCTGATCAATAGTAGTCGGGCTTGTTGCACGAATATCCTCACCCGAAACAGAAGATATAGCCCCGGTAACATCTTTTCGTTTCGATGTTCCATAACCGACTACAACTATTTCATCAATTTTTTTAACTTCTTCTTTTAACACAATCGCTAAACTGGAAGAGTTGACAGGTATATCTGTTGAAACATACCCCATGTAAGAAACATGCAAAATCGCGTCTTTAGGAACATTACTCAATGTAAATTTTCCGTCTACCCCGGTGAAAGAACCATGCGAGGTTCCTTTAACACTAACTGAGGCACCAATGAGTGGATTCCCAGAAGAATCACTTACTCTTCCAGTCACTCCAGCGTAATTGGGCGTTATATCATGGGCCGTTTGAGCGAAAAGAACGCCAAACATGGATAGAAACGCCACGATCAAAATGATCTGTTTCTTCATTTAATTAGATTTAAAGGGTTAATAAATTTGCCAACACTTTTTTATTACGACGGTATACTAGTTGGCAGGTTATACTGTCGTTTTCGTCAGAATATCTTGTAC
>JAUZOH010000165.1 GCA_030706565.1 Bacteroidota bacterium
CCGGAAACAGGATCAACAATTTCGCAGTCAACAATGATTTGCTTCAGTTCTGCCAGATCATCATCATTAAGAGCCTTGGTATAGCGGGCTTCCAGTTTATCAATTTCTTCACGCACCGCTAAGACTTTAGGACTGGTAGCCAGGAATTTTTCTTTATCGAAAGTATCGCCAAAACGCTTAGCCGCCTTTTCCACTTCCTTGTCAATCTTTGACTCAAGCTTAGCCATGTGTTCTTCGATCAGGACATCGGCACGGTAACGTTTTTTGGAGTCCTTGTTGTCAATAAGAGGATCGTTGAAGGCACTGACATGTCCCGAAGCTTTCCAGATTTCAGGGTGCATGAATATTGCAGAATCAATTCCTACAATATTGTCATGCAACAACACCATGGAATCCCACCAGTATTTTTTTATGTTGTTCTTCAGTTCAACACCATATTGACCATAATCGTAAACGGCACTCAATCCGTCATAAATCTCACTTGAAGGGAATATATAGCCATATTCTTTGGCATGTGAAATTATCTTCTTTAAAACGTCTTCTTGAACCATAAGCTTTTATAATAAACGTAAAATAATAAATGACAAAAATAAAATTAAATTTGTTGCGTTGAATAGAGTATATAAAAAACTTCATCAATCTGCTAATAATTTAAAAGTATTTTTAAACAAATACCCTGTTTAGGGGTTAAACAACCTGAAAATTTTTTTAAAGAAACCGCCAGACCAAAGAGGACATCCAAGAATTTAATTTTTTTTAACAGCAAAACAGGAGTAGAAATTCATAAACAATTCATAATTTTAAGTATATTTTAAAATGCTTCATTAAAAATTAAGCACATGAAAAAGATCTTATTAATAGCAATTCTTATTCCACTGTTATTTTCCTGCAAAGACAGGGAAAAAGCAGAATTAAAAGCCAAGAATGACAGCCTGCAGATGCAGGTAACGAAGCGGGATTCGACAGTAAACAGTTTCTTCGAATCGTTTAATGATATTCAGACCAATCTGGACAGCATCAAACAGAAAGAAAAAATCATTACCGTCAGTGCAACAGGGAATGCCAATGAGATGGCCTCATCTCAGAAAGACAAAATCAACAATGATATCCAGTTGATTGATGAGTTGATGTTAAAAAACAAGGAAAAGATTGCCCACCTCAATCGCCTGATGAAAAGTTCCCACATGAGAATCAGTCATTTTCAGAAGATGATTGCAAACCTGACCAAGCAAATTGAAGAAAAGGATAAAGAAATCAACGAGCTTAAGGAACAACTGGCCAAGTTAAACTTTCAGGTCGGGACTCTTACCTCCAATGTTGATTCCTTGCAAGCTGCAAATAAAAACAAGGAAGAAGTAATAGGCCAGAAGACCACAGCCTTGAATACAGCTTACTATGCCTATGGTACCAAAAAAGAACTAATTGCCAACCGCATCATTGCAAAGGAAGGAGGATTCTTAGGCATGGGTAAAAGCGAAAAGCTGTTGGATAATTTTAACAAATCCTATTTTACCAAAATTGACATTACAAAAACTTCTTCCATAGCCCTTTACGGGAAAAAAGCCCATCTTCTTACGTCTCATCCCTCATCTTCCTACAGGTTCGAAAGCAGTAACGGTAAAGTTGATAAACTCATTATTTTGGATGCAAATGAATTCTGGAGTACCTCAAAATATCTGGTGGTTGTTATAGAATAATTATCAAAAAGCATTGAGATAAAGGGTTTTGCAGCAAAACTGTAAAACCCTTTATTTTTTGTATTTTTTTAATTGCATCGTTTTCCCATCCCAGACAGCATAGCTGAAATTAAAAATCCAATCACCCACATTGATGTACCTGCTGGTTTCGTTTAATTTGATATCAAGCAGCAGATGCCTGTGGCCGAAGACGAAATAATCGAAATGCTCATTCTGAAGTTTTTCTTTAGCAAATTTCACCAACTGCTCGCGTTCCTCACCCTTAAACACTTCGGAAATTCCTTTCGAATACCTGCTTTTACGCGACCATGCCTGCCCAAATGCAACAGTAAGATTGGGATGAATCCTGGAAAAACAAAACTGTAAAAATTTTGACGTAAAAATGGCTTTAAGGAGTTTGTAACTGTAATCCCCGGAGCCAAGCCCGTCGCCATGGCCGATAAAAAACTTCTTGCCGTCAAACACTTTTACAACAGGTTCGTGATGGACAATCACGCCGGTTTCAGAAGACAGATAATCGAATATCCAGACATCATGGTTTCCGGTAAAATAATGCACAGGTATGCCGCTATCGGTAATTTCGCATATTTTCCCCAAAAAACGGGTAAAACCACGGGGTACTACTTTTTTATATTCGTACCAATAATCGAACATGTCACCTAAAAGATAAATCCCGGCAGCATCTTTTTTCACCTGATCAAGCCAGGAGACGAACAGCTTTTCGCGTTCCCGGCTTTGTTGATAGGGATAAAGGCCCAGGTGCAGGTCTGAAGCAAAATATATTTTTTTTTGTTCCTCCAAAATAAAAGACGTTAAAGAATTAATAACCGTAAATTTCTTTGAGCTTCTTTTCCAATGCCGGCCCGCGCAAATTGACAGCGATAATCCGGCTGTTGGGGTCAAGAAGATAACAGGTAGGAATCCGTTCAAGCCCATAGAGAGGGACGACCGACGAATTCCATTCCTTTAAATCGCTGACCTGCGTCCAGTACATACGATCCTCACGAATAGCCTTAATCCACGCATCCCTTGACTTATCCAGAGAAACCTGGAAAATCACAAAGCCAGCAGAACGGTATTTATGGTTTAAAATGACCAGATTTTTATTTTCCAGCCTGCAGGGTGGGCACCATGAAGCCCAAAAAACCAATAAAACATATTTTTCCTGATAGCCCGACAAGGTAACCGGCGAACCATACTGGTTGTTAAGAGTAATATCCGGGGCAAAAGATCCCAACTGTGCCCGCCTGGCTCCTTTAACCTTTAACTTTTCCTTCAAACTCTCTACATAACTATGAAAATTTTCCACATAGGGAGAGTTTGAATAGTTCTGGGTAAGAGAGGAATCAACTTTAAAGAAATATTTATAATCAATCTCCGGGCGAACCACAAAAGTGCGGGGATTAAACTGTTGATATAAAGCCATGATACAGGAAAGCGACTGAATATTTCCGGTTATAAAATCAAAAGTATATTTTCTTTGACTATCGGCAATTTTATCAAAAGATTTGTCAAGAGCATCCCTTAGGGAATCTATTTTGGTGCTGTCGCGGTAACGCAGGTAAATGGCATTGAGTGAATCAATACTGGCCAGGCTTTTATTCAGTCTGAATGTCAGATCGTGCATAAGCATTGAACCGGTTGATCCACTAATATGATAAGTCTTTGGCAGGTCTTTATATTGGCCGGTGATAAAGATATTATCGCCTTTATCTATCAGTAAAGTAATAAAATTGTTGGGAGAAACACGCAGGGTGAAAAATTTAGGCATTTCAATCTGCCCCTTGAACTTAAAATTCCCCTGGCGGTCAATAACCATCGAATCGATGGGGCCATCGTTGTCCACCGTCAGTTCCTGCAGGTAAACTTTTCTTCCCTGTCCCTTGTATAAATGCCCCTCAATATCAAATTTGTCGGAGTATCTCTGGCAGGCTGCCAAAAAAAAGAGTCCTATAATAAGATAAAATGATCTTTTACTCATAAACGATTTTTTTTGCAAAATAAACGAAAAAACCAATCAATTTAGCCTAAAGTTTATTCCATAAAACAATTTAACATGGTTTTGCAGATAAATTCGGCAGCCTTTCCATCACCAAAGAAGGGAGGATATTCAAGATGATTGTGGTTCATGAAATGATTAAAGGCCTGATTAATTTTTTCTTCCGAAGCATCAGCAATCAGGGCAGCGCCACAGGCAACCAATTCTTTCCATTCCGTTTCGGGGCGAAGAATGATGCAGGGCTTCTTAAAGAAGAAAGCCTCCTTCTGCACTCCGCCTGAATCGGTCATGACCAATAAGGCATTCTTTTCCAACTCAATAATTTCGAGGTATGAAGCAGGTGGAATTATTTTAATCCTCTTATTTTCCATCAGTGCAGAATAGAGCTGTGGCTTCAGGTTTGTCTTCAGCAGTTTTGCCGTGCGGGGATGAAGAGGGACAATAAAATCAAGGTGATTGTCAAATGAAAGGTTAAAGATGGTTTCAAAAATAGCATTTAACCGTGAAGGGATATCGGTGTTGTTGTCGCGGTGAACAGTAAGCAGGACGTAATGATTTTTCGTAAGCTTATTTTTCCCCAGGAAATTATTTTCCAGTTCAGCAACCTCGGCAAAATGAAGGCTGTTGTCGTACATAATATCCCCGCAGTGAAAAACCCCGGGCTTGTCAATTGAATAGGGAGGTTTATCTTCCAGTACAAATCCTTCATGTTGAAGATTTTGGACGGCCGTACCGGTAGGCGCGAACAACAAAGTAGAAGAATGGTCGCACATGATGCGGTTTATTTCCTCGGGCATGCTTTTGTTGAAAGAACGAAGCCCGGCTTCGATGTGCACAATAGGGACATGAAGCTTCGACCCGGCAATGGAGGCAGCAAGGGTTGAATTGGTATCACCATAAACCAGCAGGCAATGGGGTTTGAGGTCAACCATCAGATTCTCCAAACCAACAATCATGTCGGCAGTCTGCTTTCCATGCGAAGCCGAACCCACCCCAAGATTGAAACAAGGCTTGGGAATATTCAGTTCTTCAAAAAATACCTGCGACATGTTGTAGTCGTAATGCTGACCGGTATGGACAACAATATCTTCTATTTTGTCCGGGAAATGGGTAGTAATGGCACGGCTTATGGCCGATGCTTTAATGATCTGCGGACGGGCTCCAATAATATTCAGGATTTTCATCGCAAAGAATTTTAATTTTTAAGAAAGGAAAGCACTAAAAGGGAAGGAAACGGGCATATACCCGGATAAAAAAACCTGCCTGACAAATTATTACTAAAATAAGCAATCCAATCAGGCAGGTTCAATTAAGTGTTAAAATATACACTAATAATTTTCGGCTTTGATTTCGAAATAAGCCTGGGGATGTCCACAAAGCGGACATACATCCGGAGCTTTTTCGCCTTCAAAAACATAACCGCATTTCAGGCACATCCAGCGATTTTTTCCAACTTTCTTAAAAACTTCACCTTCTTCAAGATTCTTCAGAAGTTTCCTGTAACGTTCTTCGTGCAATTTTTCAACTGTTGCAACCAACCTGAATTTGGCAGCTATTTCGCTAAACCCTTCTTTTTTGGCCACGTCGGCAAATGTCACATACAATTCCGACCATTCTTCTTGCTCGCCTTCAGCAGAAGCAAGAAGGTTTTCCGTGGTAAGACCAATCTTACCGGCAGGATAAGCTGCAGTAATTTCAACAGCACCTCCCTCAAGGAACTTGAAGAAAGTCTTGGCATGCTGCTCTTCATTCAAGGCAGTTTCCATAAAAATATTGGCAATTTGTTCAAAACCTTCCTTGCGTGCTTGTTTGGCAAAGAAAGTATAACGATTTTTTGCCTGCGACTCACCGGCAAAAGCTTTCAACAGATTCTTCTCTGTTTCAGTACCTTTGATGCTGTTCATCTTCTTAATATTTTATTTTAGTTAATTAAAAAATTTAGTATTCTTATAAACAAAATACCGGCAAAAAAGTTAATTCAAATCCTCTTTAGGAGCCTCAGTTTGGGACACCTGGGATCTGTATGTTTTCAGATAATCAGCCCATTTGGTGGTTTTGTAAATATTTCCTCCGTAATAATTTAAAATAGGCTTAAGGTTTTCGGGCGTCAGATAAACCTGCATACGGTCAATCAGCTTGTTATTTTCGTCCAGGAATAATGTGGCAGGGAAGGTCATTTTGCCCTCAAGCATGGCCACAGCCAATTGATGAAAAGGATGTTGTTTGTTTTCATTGACAAATTTCTGTCCGAAAACATTCAAGGTATCCTTGGTGGTTGCATCAATCCGTACAGGATAATAATTTTTGTTGATAAAATTAGCAATTGCAGGATCATTGAACGTGCTGGCATACATCAACATGCTTGAAATACTCCAGTTGGCATACCAGTTAATCATAATTTTCCGGGGATGAAGCTGGTTCATTTTAATTGCTTCTTCAAGCGAGTACCACTTCACCAGGTTTTTTGGTTTCTTATACCCGGCAGAATCAAGAGGGAAAGTTGCTCTGAAATTTTTTTCAAAATCAGGATAAGCTGTACTTCGGTTAATATCTTCGGCAAAATACACCAGGATGGGCATGATGTGCTGCGAATCATAATAACCGGCCACAGGAGACCTTCTCCCCTCTTTATCAATATAAACTATAGTCGGGTATGAAAGGCGTCCATTGAGCAATTTGATTGCCAGCTGATGTGGAGCCCTTGCCCCGATCTGGGTTGATTTGTAAAGCGTATCCTGATACCTGATCGAATCATGACTTTCTGCATTAAACCGTACAGGATAAAAATTGGCATTGATATAATTGACAATAAAAGGATCTGAAAACGTGCCGGCCAACATTTTCTTGCACCAGACACACCAATCGGTATAGACATCAACCAAAATGGTTTTGGGATTATCCTTGCATAATTTCTGGGCTTCGCCCAGCGTAAGCCATTTGATAGCCGGAGATGGCTGTCCTACCGGCTTGGTCTGAGCAAAAAGGCCACAAGTCAGGAACAAAAACAAGATCAAAAAACTGAAATTCTTCATCTAAATATATTTTACCGTTAAAAATTTATACTTCACAATTAACGGATAAAGATACTAAGAATGATGAATTTGAAATTCATTTTGAAGAGAAAAAGACTATTCATCATCCCGACGTATTCCCAGTACCTATATAAAGTTATCTTAATTTAACTTTTCTCCCAAATCTTTAGCCCAGGAAATAATATCTTCCTTATTCCAGCTGTTGCGATACTGATAAAAAATCCCTTTGTCAAAAGGCGTCCATAGGCAGGCTTTTTGCCCGCAGACTTTCAGTCCACGGTTGGCCCAGGTATTGCAGGTAAAGAGCAAAGAATAGCTGCCTTTTGCTTCATAAAAAGAGTCATCGCTGCCATAGTAAGAAGGGTTGAACTTAATGTTGATATAGTTCCCGCTGCTGTCCTCAATGAAATAGCTTTCCAGGTAGTTTTTAAGCCGGACATATTGATTTTCGCTAATTTTTAACCGGATACAACTTTTTGATTCCTTAATTGATTTGTAAAAGGTAATATGTATAGCAGATTTGGTCAATCCGAACGAGGCGTTGAATGCAGTTGAAAATTTCAAATCAGCCCAGGTTGGGGTATTCAGATAAAAATCCCTGTCGCCCCAGCCAAAGGAGACAAATCGCATTGAGGAATCTTTGCCTGGTGTATTTTCAAAAAGGATTTTCCTTGACCAATCAATGGTATCATATTTCACAGGCAATACAAAATCCGTATGCACCCCGTTGGTTTGGATATAAATTTCCACTTTCCGGTCAGCATCAGGTTCTTCTTTAACTTCAATCAGGGAAAGCAAAAGAGACATGAGTAAATAAATCAATACCAGACAGATAAATGAAATCAGAAAGCCGACAACTATCTTAATGGCTGTTTTAATAATTCTCCCCAAAGTCATGTTTTTGCCCATAATCTTTAACCTCTGGATAATGGATAATTCTGTAATGATGGCAAACTTGCTGAGTCAATTGATCAGCAAGTTATTACTTCAGGATTATCTAAAAAATATCAAACGACTTTATCCGCCTGCCGGCTTCAGCATAAAACCATGCGGTAAAATTGACATCCGCATCTTTGAGCAAATAAATACCGGTACCTTTTTCCCTGGAAAACTCATTATCAACTTTACCTGTCAATTGTACAGAATTAAACATACGGGTCACCTCATCGGATGGCATTTTCCCAACCAGAAGCACATTCAAGATTCTTTTCTGACGGGGCAACCAGAAAATGTAATCGGTATTAAAAGAAAAAGCAGGCGGCATTTTTTTCCGGTTGTAATAATTCAATGCTCCTGCCTGTCCGTAATTGTCGCAAAAAATCAAGGTATTTCTCCGCTCTGCTTCTGGAAGCTCTTTATAAGCGGCCAGTGCTTTATCAGCCA
>JAUZOH010000166.1 GCA_030706565.1 Bacteroidota bacterium
ATCTGTTGGGCTTAAATAATAACAAAACAATTTCAAAAATCAAAAATGAGAATTCATAAGATAAAATTCTTTGATTTTAGGTAATAAAGGATTCAATGACAGTAATCCTTACAAGAATTCTTATTGAATTGGCAGGATGGGTTAAGAAGAATAAGGGGAAATTATGCCTGACAAAATCATCAACAAAGATTCTTGAATTATTGTATACAACTCGTTTCGTCCGGAAATCTATTAACAAGAATTATTAAATCCATTTTTTAATTTTCGACAAATTAATTAAAAATGGCATCTTTACAGACAGTCACTTAAAAATATTACCATACTTTTAATTATTTTCTTCAATTTATAGGGAAGTTTAGACAAAATTTTTTTATTTTACAATTTAAATAAATAATTGGACCATTCCATGAAAAATTATCTGATAATTTTTCTGCTTTTAGTGCAGGCCTTCATCATTAAAGCCCAAAATACAGATTTTATCAATGGTTTTAATTGCAAAAAATATTTTAACGAGTCGTACGGGAAATTCCAAGACAACAGGTTTGACATCATCATTCCCGGTTATGACCGGCCTTGTCCGCTTGTGATCTTTATTCATGGCGGCGGTTTTCTGCATGGCGATAAAAACAATTTTTATTACCGGAAAGAGGATATCCAGTACTTTCTGGAGCATCATATTGCAGTAGCCACTTTAAACTACCGGTTTTATAAAACGGATGATTCTTTGGGCGTAAGGGTTTGTATTCGGGATATAGAAAGAGCGGTTCAATATATCCGGTTTAATGCATTAAAATACCATATCGACAAATCACGCGTAGGTTGTTACGGGACATCAGCCGGAGCCGGTTCCAGCCTCTATCTTGCTTTTCACGATGATATGGCCATAGCCGGAGATACCACTTTATTAGGAGAATCAACAAGAATCAAATGTGCAGGAGCCATTTCCACCCAATCCACCTATGATGTTTTTTCCTGGAAGAAAATAATACCCTGGTTGGGATTGGTGATGTTTTTAAAACAGCATACCCTTTATAATACTGCGGCAAATTTTTATGGTTATCCTACTTATAAAAGTTTTAAGCCCCACAAGGAACAGATTGAAAAGAGCCTGGATATTCTGAGTATGATAGACTCAAACGACCCGCCCGTTTATCTGATGAACCTGCAGAAAGGGACATTTCCAAAGAACATTGATATTATAGAACATCATCAGAACCATGCCAAAGAAGTTTCAAAGTGGTTAACCCGGGAAGGGGTGAAAAACTATTGTTACACCTACAAAAAACATCAGATAGAAAAAGAGCAGGACATTGATTATCCAATAAGCAAATTTTTTGAAGAACAATTAAAACAGCAATAGTATGCGCCGGCATATAGATTCCAGTGCAAATTTCCGTCGAATAAAATTTAGTCTTTAAAAGTTCAGAACAGTGCAATGGTTTCTTTTAAACCATGATGGGATACCTCTCCCCTCCTGTCAATCCCGGTGGCTGTCAGGACAAGCACACTAGGTTCTCATTGTTCATAAATTCTTAGCCAAAAATTATAATACCTAACGGTTTCAAAACCTGTTAGGTATCATTCAATATCTTCAGAAGGATTTTATAAATAGGGATCAAACTATTTCAAACCATTTCAAACCATTTCAAACTATTTCAAACTATTTTACAAATTTTTCACAACTACGATTTAATCTACCAGATTAAAGCTAGCATCAGCAAATCTTTTTAACCGGGATGTTCAGAAGGATTGCCAGTTTCTCAATTTTCCCGGCAATATGCCCGGTGCCAATTGCACAATGATGGGCAGGTCCTTGCTTTGACCACTGGTTAATAAATTCCCTGGCTCCAATTGGAAAACGATAACGGCTATTGGTGTTGCCAATTTCAAGAACAGGCCCGGGGACAGATTCTCCTTCGGCAACCAACAGGAATATGCCCTCCTGCCCCTCAACCACAGACAAAAGGGTAATAGGGCCATGTTTGACGGTCATTTGTATAGATAACCCCTTTCCGGGTTTCCCGTGAAAAACGGGAAGAGGTACAAGTTTCACGCGACCCTGGGCAATTGCAATATGTGCAGGCCCGTCATGTCCCAGAAAAACAATATCCTCCTTGAAATCCATCAGATAAAATTCAGAGAACGAGCCACCGGCACCAAACTCCGATAAAATTTTCATCGCCTGGACATTTTTAACCTCACATTCACCGGCAACAGGAATATTTCTGGCCGTTAATATGGTATTGCCGGCAATAACGGAAGTAACAATGTTTTCATAATCATTCCCCGCTTCTCCCTCATAATAATAAGCCAGGGAACTAAGATGATGAGCTTCAACCAACATATCCAAAGCGACAGAAGTACGGGCAGCACGTTCAATTTCATCATCGCCACATTCAGGAACCACATCAAAGTTCTCATGAAACTCATTGATCTTATCCTTCACCTGCTGTTGACTAACCCTATCCCTGTACTTTTTCAGTTCGCACATTTCCAACATTTCAAAATGAGTACCAAAAACTGCAGCTTGTTTTGTAAGATCGGTATAAACATCGAGCATGCCGCAATAATAATGGCCAAGTATGCCCAGTCTGTTGGTTTTCAATGCAGAAGAAACCTTGGCTGCCTCAACCCAACCTTTTATTTCCTGCCAGGCCTGTTTATCATCCAGATAACCGGTAACAAATTCATACCTTATTCCGGAACGGTTAAAAACGCAGGCAATCTCCGGTACTGAACAAGCCTGGCAATGGGCCAGCCATTCACCTGTCATCTTTCCCCTGTCAGAGATACTATTGAATGCAGCATAATCTATTGCAGCAACGGGTTGAAGATTAAGGATAATGACCGGAACTTTCAATTCCCGGGCAACAGGTAAAACAGTTGAAGAAAGGGCATAGGTCGAGACGTAAAGGAATACCAGTTCAACATCATTACGTTTGAGCACTTCAGCTGCTGCTTGAGCTTTAACAGGATTGTCAACCATACCGGCATCCACTACTTCAACCCCAAATTGACTGATTCCTTTTTTTATTTGTTCCTGGTAACCCAACAAGCGGTCAAGAAGGCCATCAAATTGTCCCCAGTAGGTATCAAGTCCAATACCGAATAATCCAACTGTTTTCATTATCATTAATTTTTAAAAGTGTTATAAAATCTTATTTTTTTATTATAATTACAGTCAATATCTTTCTACATCAGGATTAAGGTATTAAACATACCTAAAAATTAATTAATTTTGTATGTTTTGTTCAAAATTTAGCTTATGTCGACATCAGTACTAACAAAAACCGAGAAAGAAGAGATCCAAAAAAAGTTCAACGAATTGCTCAAGAATTTCTCGAGCGAGAGAGAGGATGATGTTGCACTGATTACAAAAGCTTTTAATCTGGCCAATGAAGCGCATAAAAACATGCGCCGTAAATCAGGTGAACCTTATATTTTCCATCCCCTGGCTGTGGCAAAAATCGTATCGGAGGAAATAGGACTTGGCACAAAATCAATAACCAGTGCTCTTTTGCATGATGTAGTGGAAGACACCGACTATACTCTTGACGATATCCGGGCAAACTTCGGGGAAAAAATAGCTGCAATTATCGACGGGCTGACAAAAATTTCGGATGTACTGGACAACAATATGTCCCTGCAGGCCGAGAATTTCCGGAAAATATTGCTTACCCTTTCTGAAGACGTCCGGGTGATTTTGATCAAACTGGCCGACCGTTTGCATAATATGCGGACACTTGGTTCCATGTCGCCGAACAAGCAGCAGAAAATAGCCGCTGAAACCATTTTCCTTTATGCTCCTCTTGCCCACCGGCTTGGCCTGTACTCCATCAAAACAGAGCTCGAAGACCTCAGCCTGAAATACAGGCATCCCAGGATATACGAAGAAATCGTCGGCCGGATCAAGGACAACGAAAAGAAAAGGCTGGAACTCATCCATGAGTTTTCACTGCCTATCATTGAATCCCTGGAAAAGAACGGGATTAAGTATGACATCAGTGGAAGGCCCAAATCCATTTATTCCATTTACTATAAAATGCAGCACAAGAATATACCTTTTGAAGAGGTATATGACTTGCTAGCCATCAGGATAGTCTTTGATTCGGTTCCGGGCATACCCGAAAAAACGCAATGTTGGAATATTTATTCTTTGATAACCGATATTTATATGCCCAAACCCGACCGTATCCGCGATTGGGTCAGTACGCCAAAAGCGAATGGCTATGAAGCCCTTCATGCCACGGTGATGGGACCGGGCGGCCATTGGGTGGAAGTACAGATCAGGACCCGCCGTATGGACGAAATTGCAGAAAGAGGTTATGCGGCTCACTGGAAATACAAGGAAGCAAACTCACAGGAAAACGAGTTGGACAAGTGGCTCCGTAAAGTACGGGAGATGCTCGAAAATCAGCAGACCGATGCCATGGAATTTGTCGACGAGTTCAAGATGAACCTTTTCGCTGCAGAAATAATGGTTTTTACGCCCAAGGGCGAAATCATCACCCTCCCCAAAAATGCTACAGCCCTGGATTTTGCCTACGAGATACACACCAAAATCGGGAACAATGCCATAGGCGCCAAAGTCAACCACAAACTGGTTCCCCTGAATTACAAGCTGACCAATGGCGACCAGGTAGAAATTCTCACCTCAGAGAAACAAAGATCTCAAAAAGAATGGCTAAAGTATGTAATGACGGCTAAAGCCAAAACAGCCATTAATTCTTCGATTAAATCCGAGATCAAGAACCGGATTGAGAAGGGAAAAAATATGCTTGAAGAGAAATTAAAGGAAAACAACCTGCTTCCCAGTTCAAGAATATTCAAAAAGCTGATGCCTGCTTACCAGGTTACTTCTAAAGATGAGCTTTACAGTAAAATAGGCAGTGGCATCATCACCCTGGAAGACCTGAAAAAAATCCTTAAGAAAAACAGCAAAAACAAATGGATCAAATATTGGGAGCTTCAGTTTTCAAAGGTCGGCAGTGGGAAATCAGAAGAAGAGCAGCAGGAAGAAAATCAGCAGGAAGAAAACAACCATAAGGAAGAGCTGGAAGCCCCGGTCAGGGATAAAAATTTCGATTATTCCAAACCCATCATCCTGCGGGAAAACATCGATGAAGCTGAACAGCCCTATGTAATTGCCAAATGCTGCAACCCCATTCCCGGTGACGATATCATCGGAGAAAAAAGCGCCAATAATGATTCCATCATCATTCATAAATCGCGCTGCCCCCATGCCATTAAATTGATGACCAGTCACGGAGACCTTATCGTTTCCGCAAAATGGACAACCTATAAAATACTTTCTTTCCTGGCAAGAATTGACATTGGCGGGCTTGATAAATTCGGGATGTACAACAACATCATCAACGTGATCACCACCGAGTTGAACGCCAACATCCGGAATATAAACCTTTCGAGCCATGATGGCATCTTCGAAGGCAATATTGATTTATATGTTCACAGCACCAAAGACCTTAACAACTTAATAATGAACCTCATAAAAATTAAAGGAGTAGAATCTGTCCACAGGGTTGAAGTATTTGAAAGTTAAGCATAAAAAATAAATTGAACGTTGTTATAAATAACTGATCACGACTTATTTAAATCCATAAAAGCCCAAAACTATTTTGTAAAAAAATTTTACTTTTGTCCATGATGATAAAAAGCGAAAAATATGATTTGTGATGAGACAAAAATGACCGTAAAGCAGATTTTTACGGATTATTTGGAGAAGAAAGGACATCGCAAAACGCCGGAAAGATATGCCATCTTAGATAAAATCTACTCTAAGGAAGGGCATTTCGACATAGAATCGCTGTATGTTGAGATGAAAAACAGCACTTACAGGGTAAGCAGGGCGACTTTGTACAACACCATTGAGTTGTTGCTTGACTGCAACCTGGTTGTCAAGCATCAGTTCGGGAAAAACATTGCCCAATTTGAAAAAGCCCACGAATGTAAGCAACATGACCATCTGATCTGCATTAAATGCGGGAAGGTGGTTGAATTCTGCGATCCCCGGGTACATGAAATTCAACTCACCGCTTCGCAGATGATGCATTTTAAGATAGAATACCATTCGCTTTATTTTTATGGAATTTGCAGCGATTGCAATGAAAAAGAAAAGAAAAATATCAAAATCGCAAAATAAACTATGCAGCTATTTTATATAATTATTAACTTAGCCTGCTTTTATTAAAATTTAAATATTTATTACTGTGGATATATTATTAGGACTTCAATGGGGAGATGAAGGGAAAGGCAAAATTGTCGATGTACTTACTCCGGATTATGATATTATTGCCCGTTTTCAGGGAGGACCCAATGCAGGGCATTCACTGGAATTCAACAAGATTAAACATGTCTTGCATTCCATTCCATCTGGAATATTTCATAAAGACAAAATAAATATTATCGGTAACGGCGTAGTAATAGACCCTATTATATTCAAGTCTGAAATTGACACCATTAAAAAGCTCAATCTGGATATTGATTTGGGAAATCTGCTCATTTCAAAAAGAGCTCATTTAATTCTACCTACGCACCGTATTCTCGATGCAGCTTCTGAAGCCTCGAAAGGACATACCAAGATAGGATCTACCCTCAAAGGTATCGGGCCGACCTATATGGACAAAACCGGACGTAACGGATTACGTGTAGGTGATATCTTGCGCCCGGATTTCCTGGACAAATATAACTTCCTGACCAATAAACATCTGGAGATGTTAAAGTCATTTAAATTCGACTTTGACCTTGCCGAGTTTGAAAAAGGTTGGTTTGAAGGTATTGAATCAATCAAAACCTTCAAATTAGTGGACAGCGAAATCGTGATCAACGATTATCTGAATGAGAACAAGACAATCATTGCCGAAGGTGCTCAGGGAACCATGCTGGACATAGATTTTGGTTCTTATCCTTATGTAACATCTTCCAATACAGTATGTGCCGGAGCATGTGCAGGCCTGGGCGTTGCCCCCAACAAGGTAAACGAAGTATTCGGAATTTTTAAAGCATACTGCACCCGCGTGGGCAGTGGTCCATTCCCCACTGAATTGACTGACGAGACCGGCGAAAAATTACGTGATCTTGGACATGAGTTCGGAGCAACTACCGGCCGAGCCCGTCGTTGTGGCTGGCTCGATCTGCCCGAATTAAAATACGCAATCATGCTCAACGGAGTAACCCAGCTTATTATGACAAAAGCCGATGTGCTTTCGGGTTTTGACACCATAAAAGTTTGTACAGCATATAAAATAGGCAATCAAACCTATAAAACCATACCTTATGATTTGGATGTGGAGGATTTACAACCCGAATATGCTGAATTAAAAGGATGGAAGACCGATATCTGCAATATGACTAAGATAAGCGAATTGCCTAAGGAACTGATCGATTTCATCAATTTCATCGAAAAAGAAATTGATATTCCGATTAAAGTTGTTTCTGTAGGTCCGGACAGAAATCAGACCATTGTAAAAGGATAAAAAATTATAACTACAAAAAAATGGAATTCAGGAAATTGAGTTCCATTTTTTATTTTTACTCACCAAGTTAACGGGGCACCAATAAGCCCCTGAAATTAAAACCTAACGGGTTTTGAAAACCTGTTAGGTTTGGAAAATTGATATAGCTTTTCATTCCCCCTAAATTTTAGCTTTCATTGCCGTCAGCTTCAGCTTTCACAATCCTTGATTTTTAATTCATTGCCGTCAGCTTCAAATGACAGATCCTGATCATTTAATGATATTTATTAGGCTTTAGCTCAAAATAATATCGTAATATTCGTCTAAGGCTGCAAAAATATTGCTTCATCAAATCAGTTGGCTGAAGCAAACGTAAATAATTAAGAAGATGGTCTACTTTAAATGCCCAACACGGGATTTTGCTTTTGAACTGATAAAATAAAATTTAATAATTCTTCTTTTTGAGAGGGATGAAACCAGGTAATATCTTCGTCACGCATAAACCAGGATATCTGCCTTTTGGCATATCTCCGGCTATCACGTTTAATCAGGGATATAGCAGTTTCCAGGGAAATTTTATGGTCAAAATATTCGAATAATTCTTTGTAACCGACCG
>JAUZOH010000167.1 GCA_030706565.1 Bacteroidota bacterium
AACCAGCATGGATAAGGCATGTGGCAGAGGGATTCCGGACAATACCAGGACTTCCAGAACATTGTCAAGCGAAGCCGAATCACTTTTATCAGGTTCGATGATAGGATAAAGTTTCCTGAGTTTTTCACCGAACAATTCAGATTTCAAAATAGATTCCCTTGCCTGCATCCAGAAACGGTTTCCTTTAATGGTGTTGATTTCACCGTTGTGACCCAGGAAACGAAAAGGTTGGGCAAGATCCCATGAAGGGAAAGTGTTGGTGCTGAAACGCGAATGTACCAGGGCAATGGCACTGGTCATAGCATCATCGTTCAGATCTTTATAATATGGTGCAATCTGCAAGGAGGTAAGCATACCTTTGTATACAAGCACCCTTGTTGACAAACTGCAGACATAAAAGTTCTTTTTCCCTTTTAAATCAGAATTTCTGATTTCGTTCTCCGTTTGTTTTCTGGCGATGTAAAGTTTACGTTCAAATATCTCCTGATCGAAATCAGATTTTACAAAAATTTGCCGAATAACAGGTTCGGCAGAAAGGGATATTTCTCCAAGAATGGAATTATCAACAGGGACATCTCTGAAGGTGATCAGATGAAGTCCTTCATTTTCTAATTGTTTAAGTAATATTTTTTCACAATACTCCGCTTCTTTGGGATCGCGGGGGAAAAATATCATTCCTGTTCCGTAATGTCCCAAATCAGGAACGGGAATACCTTGTTTTAAAATAAATTCATGAGGAATCTGCATTAAAATGCCGGCACCGTCACCTGTTTTATTATCAGCGCCTTCAGCGCCACGGTGAACCATATTAGCCAGTACCTCTAATCCTCTTTTAATGATGTCATGCGATTTCTGCCCTTTGATATGGGCAACAAAGCCGACACCACAGCTGTCGTGTTCATTCTCAGGGCTGTACATGCCCTGACTCCCAGCAATAGTTTTCTGCATTTGATTCATTACCTCCGATAAAATCGTTAATTAAAATAACCAGTTTATTCTCGTTTTAGTTTGTATAAATTGTTTTTAGTTTTTAGTTTGCAATTATCGAAGGGGCCGGATTAATTAGGACAAATTATTTTGACCTTAAAAAATCCTGCTTCTTTTGAAGCAGGATGAATTATCGCATTTAACCTCCAAACAATAAACAGGCAAAGTTAAAAAATGTTGCAATAAAACGAAATTAAGGACGCAGTTTTCTTACTTCAGCCCCGGTTCTCCACATTTCTGAATTTTTGATTGCGTCCAGTTCGGCCTGGAGTTTTTCCTGGTAGTCGGGTTTACTATTGGCTTCAATAGTAATCCTGGCTTCATTTCCGGTGGCAACACTTTCATAAAGCTGGTCAAATACAGGAGCAACTGCATCTCTGAATCTGTCTTTCCAGTCAAGAGCGCCCCTTTGAGCTGTAGTGGAACAATTGGAGAACATCCAGTCCATGCCATTTTCACCAACTAAAACAATCAGGCTCTGAGTGAGCTCTTCAACTGATTCATTGAATGCTTCACTGGGTGAATGGCCCTTTTTACGGAGCAGATTATACTGAGCTTCGAGAACACCGGCCAAACAGCCCATTAATGTACCTCTTTCACCGGTCAAATCACTGTAAACTTCTTTCTTGAAATCAGTTTCAAACAGATATCCGGAACCTATGCCGATACCCATTGCCAAAACCTTTTCCCTGGCCTTACCCGTAGCATCCTGATAGATTGCAAAACTCGAATTAATCCCTTTACCCTGCAGGAAAAGTCTTCTTGCACTGGTACCTGAACCCTTAGGTGCAACCATGATCACGTCAACATCTTTGGGAGGAATAATTCCGGTCTGATCATTATAGGTGATACCAAAACCATGAGAGAAATATAAAGTTTTCCCGGCAGTAAGATCCTTCTTAACAGTAGGCCAAAGTGAAATCTGTCCTGCATCAGAAAGAAGGAAACAAATAATAGTAGCTTTCTTGCAAGCTTCGTCAACTGAAAAGAGGTTTTTACCTTCCTGCCAGCCATCGGCCTTGGCTTTTTCCCAGGATTTGACATTCCAGGGTTTGTTGTCATGTTCCTGGCCAACGATAACATTAAAACCCTGATCTTTAAGATTTAATGACTGTGAAGGGCCTTGCACACCATAACCTAACACGGCTATAGTTTCATTCTTCAGGATTTCTTTTGCTTTTGCTAATGGGAATTCATCTCGGGTAACAACTTCTTCGATGACTCCGCCAAAATTGATTTTTGCCATTGGTCAAATTTTTAAATGTTAATTAAAATAAAATTAAACTATTGAAAAAGAACTAAGTTGGTCAAGTTCTTTAAGATAATGCGAAAGTTCTTTAATTTGTTTGGTTACAGCGATACGTCCGGAACGGTTGAACTGGAGTATGCCGAATGGTTCAAGTTTTTTATATAATTCAAGGGTTTCGTCGGAGTGTCCGGTTTTTTCTATGACTACATAATCGGGTTCAACCGTTAATATGCGGGCATTATTATCCCGGATAAGTTGCTCCACGCCACTTCCATGAGCCAATGCCCTGGTCGGCACCTTGTACAAGGCTATCTCCTGAAATATGATTTCATCCTCATGATAGTAGGAAGCCATCAGGACATCAACCAGCTTCTCGATCTGCCTGACCATTTTGATCACATTCTCTTCAGTGGTCCTGACTACTATTGTAAAACGGTGCACACCTTTTACTTCTGATTCAGAAACAGTAAGGCTTTCGATATTGATATGGCGGCGTGTAAAAATGATTGTTATCCGGCTAAGTAAGCCCACTTTATTCTCACTGTAAGCCATTATAGTGAATTCTCTTTCCATGACTTGTATTTTTTGTGGTGGTAATTTTTCCGGAAATCCGGAGAAATTGACAACGTCTTTTATTTTTTAATTATTTAAGTCTGATATCGGCAACAGAAGCGCCAGGTTCGACCATAGGGAAAATATTGGCCTCATTTTCAACCATTATTTCCAGTATGTAGGATTCTTTGCAGTCGAGCATTCTGGAAAGGGCGCCATCAAGTTGTTCACGTTCGGTCACCTTCTCGCCCCTTATGCCGTATGCATTTGCAATAGATACAAATTCGGGAGTAGACATGTGAGTTTCAGAATAACGTTTTTCAAAAAACATATCCTGCCACTGGCGAACCATACCCAGGAAATTATTGTTAAAGACCATCATCTTGATGGCAATGCCTGCCTGAATGATGGTGCCCATTTCCTGCATGGTCATCTGAAATCCGCCGTCACCGGCAATCATGACTACTTCTTTTCCGGGAGCTCCTATCTTTGCACCGATTGCAGCAGGAAGTCCAAATCCCATCGTCCCCAAACCACCGGAAGTAATAAAGTTATTTGGGCATACATGTTTATAATACCTGGCAGCAATCATTTGTTGCTGCCCCACATCAGTAGTAACAATCGCCTGTCCGTTGGTCTTTTCGGCAAGTTTCCGGACTATCTCACCCATCATAATTTTACCGGAAGAAGGATAACATTCCCTTTTTATAACCTCATCAAATTCCTTCTTGTCGCAAGCCCTAAATTCTTCAAACCATTCCTGATGTTGATTGAATTCAATATAAGGGAGTAAGGCATTGACCGCACTGCGTGCATCAGAATGTATGGCAACGGTGGTTTTTACATTTTTATCCAACTCGGCTGCATCAATCTCAATATGAACAACCTTGGCCTTGGAAGCATAACGTTTCAAATCGCCCGTTACCCTGTCGTCAAAACGCATCCCGACAGCAATAATAAGATCGCTTTCATTGGTCTTCACGTTTGGGCCAAAATTGCCATGCATGCCCAGCATACCTACATAATTGGGATGATCAGCAGGAAAAGCTGTCAGCCCCAGCAAGGTGCATGCAGCAGGAATTCCCGCCTTTTCGGACAATTGAATAACTTCCTTCTCTGCATTTGAAAGAAGTGCGCCATGTCCGACAAACATCATAGGTTTCCGAGAATTGTTAATCAACCCGGCAGCTTCCTTGACCTTTTCCATATCCAGTTGAGGAAAAGGATTGTAACTCCGTATCTTAGGAAAGCGTTCATATTCAAAAAGGAACTCTTCGTTTTGTGCATTTTTTGTAATATCAATCAGAACCGGACCTTTACGCCCTGTGTTGGCCACAATAAAAGCCTTGGCAAGTGCTTGCGGAATTTCAGAAGCCCGGGTTACCTGATAGTTCCATTTTGTAACCGGCATGGATAAACCGACCACATCGGTCTCCTGGAAAGCATCACTACCTAAAAGGCTGGAAGGAACCTGACCGGTAATAAAAACTACCGGGATTGAATCGCCATAAGCATTGGCAATACCGGTAATTAAATTAGTGGCACCAGGACCGGAGGTTGCAAAGCAAACGCCTGTCTTGCCCGAAGTCTGGGCATAAGCCTGGGCAGCATGTGCGGCACCTTGTTCGTGACGCACCAATATATGTCTGATCTTATCCTGATAATTGTATAAGGCATCATAAATGGGCATAATCTGTCCACCCGGATAACCAAAAATCGTATCAACTTTTTCTTCCAGCAGTGAAAGAATTAAGGCATCTGAACCACTAACCATCTGTTTCCCCTTCGTTTTCTTCTCTGCTGTGTCTTTTTCCTGTTCCATAGTTATTGTATCCATGGTTGAAAATTATAATCAATTTAATAAAATAATTTGAAAATTACATTATGTCAGCTTCAGTAACAGACAGAATATTAAATAATTCTGACTCCGCCTTTATCCGCCGAACTGACCATTTTGGCATAAGCCTGTAAGGCTTTAGAAATATTCCGTTCGCGCCCGGCCGGAGTAAAAGCTTGGTCTCCTTTTATCTGTTCCTGCTTGCGCCGGTCGGCCAATTCCTGGTCTGTTAACAAAACTTTAATGCTGCGGTTGGGAATATCAATTTCGATTTCATCGCCGTCTTTTAAAAGTGCCACATTACCACCGGCAGCTGCTTCGGGAGAAATATGCCCGATTGAAAGCCCTGATGTACCGCCTGAGAAACGGCCATCGGTGATCAGAGCACATTTGGCACCTAATTTCTTGGATTTAATATATGAAGTAGGATAAAGCATTTCCTGCATACCCGGTCCGCCTTTAGGCCCTTCATAATTGATGACAACCACATCGCCAGCCTGAACTTTATCATTTAAAATCCCGTCGCAGGCATCTTCCTGTGAATTGAAAACCTTTGCCTTACCTTTAAATTGAAGGACTGAAGCATCGACTCCTGCAGTTTTTACAATACAGCCATCCTGTGCAATATTTCCAAACAGGACAGCCAATCCACCATCAGAACTGTAGCAATGGGCTGTGTCGCGGATACATCCGGTCTTACGGTCGGTATCCAGTTCCTTATAATAATTACTTTGAGATCCCAGAACCAGGTTTCTGCTTCCGTTGCCCGGGGCACTTTTAGCCATATCAAAAGCTTCCTCGATTGCTGTGGCACGCATGATGTCATATTTATCCAAAGCCTGTTTCAGGGTATTTCCGTCAACACGTTTAACAGAAGTATCGATCAAGCCTGCCCGGTCGAGTTCGCCCATGATGGCCATAACACCTCCGGCGCGGTTTACATCCTGAACATGATAATTGCAGCTCGGAGCCACTTTGCAAATTACCGGGATGCGCCTTGAAAGAATATCAATATCTTTGATGGTAAAATCCACACCTGCTTCCTGGGCTACGGCCAACAGGTGAAGAACGGTATTGGTTGAACCGCCCATGGCAATATCCAAAGACATGGCATTGTTAAAGGCCTTTTTCGTTGCAATCGACCTGGGCAAAATGGAATCATCGCCAGCTTCATAATATTGTTTGGCCAGTTTAACTATTTGCTCTGCAGCCTTTTCGAAAAGTTTTCGACGGTTGCTGTGAGTGGCCAGAATGGTACCGTTACCGGGTAAAGACAAGCCCATAGCTTCACTCAGGCAGTTCATGGAATTGGCCGTAAACATCCCCGAGCAGCAACCACAGGAAGGACAGGCAGCCTGCTCTACTTTTGCAAGCTCTTCTTCTGAAACGGAATTGTCGCCGCCCATTACCATGGCATCAATCAGGTCAAGTGCTTTGTCACCAAGAATACCAGCTTCCATCGGACCTCCGGAGACAAATACTGTTGGAATATTAAGCCTCATGGAAGCCATCAGCATGCCTGGAGTTATTTTATCGCAATTGCTGATGCAAATCATGGCATCTGCCTTATGCGCATTTACCATATATTCAACGCTATCGGCAATGATATCCCGTGAAGGCAGGGAGTATAACATTCCGTCATGTCCCATGGCGATGCCGTCATCAATAGCAATTGTGTTAAATTCAGCAGCAAAACAACCTTGTTTTTCAATAACTTGCTTAATAATCTGTCCGATCTCATGGAGATGAACATGACCAGGGACAAATTGGGTAAAAGAATTGACAATGGCGATCACCGGTTTGCCCATTTGCTCTTCCTTCATTCCAACGGCACGCCAGAGACTTCTTGCTCCGGCCATCAACCGGCCTTCAGTAGTTATTGAACTTCTCAGCTTGTTCTGCATAATTTTTAAACTTTAAATTTATTTTTTAAAATTCCCAAAAAAAAAGCCATTCTCAACGAGAATGGCTTTTCTAAAATTATATTTTTAAACATACACCATCCTCACCACAGCCATTTAATGACTAGGACGACGACTAGAGAAATGACGTCTAAAGAGATGGTGGTATATTTATTCATGTTTATTTCATTTTTATAATGTGCAAATATATAGATTAAATTTAATATCCAAAATAAATTCATGAAATTTATCATGTTTTTATTCATATTTCAGAATTTTACTTGTGATTTGAAAGTAAACAAAAAGAATAAGATTGATTAAGCAAATCCCGAAACACCAATAAAAACAGCAAGAATATGCAAATCGAAATACCTTTTGGGCAGTTGGTTTATTATGTTTACTTTTAACCCAATTTAAATGGATCAGATTTAATTAAAATATTTTCGGTTTATGTTGTCAGAATTATTTAGAAATATAGCGGATTGGTACATGGGAAATATGAATTATGGTACCATCCTGTTATTAATGGCTATTGAAAGTTCAGTCCTTCCGTTACCCTCTGAAGTAGTTATCCCTCCTGCAGCCTGGAAAGCGGCTCAGGGAGATATGAATTTTTTCCTGGTGATTATCTTTGCCACATTGGGCGCAATTTGTGGGGCATTGTTCAATTATTTCATCTCTCTGATTGTAGGAAGAAAAATCGTATATGCTTTTGCAGATTCTAAAGTTGGACATTTATTCCTGTTGGATAAAGAGAAAGTTCAAAAAGCTGAAAATTATTTCATAAAACACGGACGAAGCTCAACTTTTATAGGCCGCCTGGTTCCGGGAATAAGGCATCTTATTTCTATTCCTGCAGGTTTGGCTAAAATGAAATTGGGACAGTTTGTCCTTTTCACTGCTGCAGGCTCTTTGATCTGGCATACTATTTTGGCAACCCTGGGTTACACCCTCTATTCTCAAAAAGAATTGCTTGATAAATATTTTTCAGAAATATCTTATGTTTTGCTGGCTCTGGGAATTATATTTATTGCCTATTTGGTAGTTAAGGCATACAAAAAGAAAAAGGTCAGTACCAATTAATAAACAAATTCCAGGTGGCTTCGACTCCGCTAGCCACCTGCTGAGTCTTTTTAAGCCAACTTTGAGGTTAAAAGAAGATGGCATTCTTTAATCAAAGAACAATTTCAGATGCATTTTGGAATTATTCTTCCATTGCCGTCAGCTTCAGCCGACGGATCCTGCTGATATAATGATATTTCTTCAATAGTTTAAAATAATACAGGAATATTTGGCTAAAGCCGCAAAAAATATTGCTTCATCAAATCCGTTGGCTGAAGCCAACGGCAATGAAAATCAGAATATGTATTGGGTTTTAGCCCAAATTCGGCATCTTAAAATTATCCCCAAAATTTGGCTAAAACTGAGAAATCATCATTCTTTATTACCTGTCGCCTGAAACCAACAGCAATAACAACAATGATTCTCTGCCTTTTAAAACGAAGCACAGGGTTTTATAAGGTAACCATTGG
>JAUZOH010000168.1 GCA_030706565.1 Bacteroidota bacterium
ATTGAATTGTCAATATTTTTACGCCGCTGATTATAGGAATTAATCCTGGTTCCCAACTCAAAGGCATTTTTATCATCATCAGCCACAAGAAGTTCCACAGCCTTTTTACCAGATTCAATCCTGCCGGCTGCATTAATTCTTGGGCCAATTTTAAAAACCACATCATCTATGGTAAGGCTACAGCCTTCCATACCGGCAATTTTTATGATCGCTTTCAGACCGGTACGCGGAGAGACATTGAGTTGCTGCAAACCATAATAGGCAAGAATTCTGTTTTCATCAGTGAGCTGTACAATATCCGAGGCAATACTTACGGCAACCAGGTCAAGATAGGGGACAACCCGCTCAAAAGCAATATGATTGTTTTGTGCAAAAGCCTGTATCAGTTTAAAGCCGACACCACAACCGGAAAGGTTCTTAAAAGGATAAGTGCAATCATTTCTTTTGGGATCGAGCACAGCATAAGCCTCCGGAATGGTATCCCCGGGATAATGATGATCGCAAATAATAAAATCAATCTTATTTTGATTGGCGTATTTGATTTTTTCCACAGCTTTTATCCCACAATCCAGGGCAATAACTAAAGTCTGGCCGTTCTCAATAGCCGAATCAATTCCTTTATAGGAAATACCATAGCCTTCGGAGTAACGGTGAGGGATATAATAATCAAGATTAGAGTAAAATTCGGAGAAAAAGGAATAAACCAAAGCGACAGAAGTAGTTCCATCCACATCATAATCGCCATAAACGAGGATCTTCTCCTTGTTGGAGATGGCTCTTTGGATACGTTCAACCGCCTTGTCCATATCCTTCATCAGGAATGGATCATATAAATCGCTCAATTGGGGACGGAAGAATAATTTCGCCTTTTCGAAAGAGTTTATTCCTCTACTGACCAATAATCCAGAGAGAACTTTATCTATATTCAGTACTTCTGATAAATGTTTAATTTCACCAGGATCACCGCTATCTTTAATTTTCCACCATTTCTCCATAATGAACAAAGTTACTAAGAAAGGTTGACCTTTAATAGCAAATTTAGAAAATAGAGAAAATATTTTTAAGCCTTTTGAAATTGGTTGATATTTTCAAGGCCCAATTCCCTGGAAGAAATTTCGCGCATCTCTCCTTTTCTGATTTTCCCGGTTACAGTCATGGGGAAGGAATCAACGAACTTCCAATATTTGGGGATTTTATAAGTAGCAATCTGGCCTTTACAATAGGCAGTCAATTCCTCAGCAGTAAGGGTTACCCCTTCCTTTACCTTCACCCAGGCCATCACTTCCTCTCCGTATTTTACGCTGGGAACGCCAATAACCTGAACATCTATGATATTTTCATGGCCGATGATATATTCTTCAATTTCCCGGGGAGAGATATTTTCACCACCTCGAATAATAACATCTTTACTCCTTCCGACAATTTTAACATTCCCTTCAACAGTCATAACGGCCAAGTCACCGGTATGCATCCATCTTGCCTTATCAATGACCCTGCTAGTTTCCTCGTCGTTATTCCAATATCCCCTCATGACAGAATATCCCCTGGTGCAAAGCTCCCCCTGCTGACCTCTGGGAACAATCTTATTGGTTTCAGGGTCTACAATTTTAATTTCTACGTGAGGCATGACACTTCCTACCGTATTTACTTTCACATCAAAATCATCATGAGCCCAGCTCATGGTGGAAACAGGCGATGTTTCGGTCATTCCGTAAGGAATGGTAATTTCGGTCATATTCATCTTCGACATAACCTGACGCATAATTTCAGCAGGACAGGGAGATCCGGACATAATGCCGGTTCGCAGAGAAGAAAAATCATAATTATTGAAATTAGGATGTTCCAGTTCCGCAATAAACATGGTTGGAACCCCATAAAGTGCGGTACATTTTTCTTCCTGAACCGTGCGCATTACCTTGTCAGGGTCAAAGGCTTCATCAGGGATCACCATACAGGAGCCATGAGTAACGCAGGCCATATTCCCCAGCACCATTCCAAAACAGTGATAAAAGGGCACAGGGATACAAACCCTGTCATTTTCGGTAAAATATTGATGTTCCCCAATAAAAAATCCATTATTCAGGACATTGTGGTGGGTCAGCGTAGCTCCCTTAGGATAACCGGTAGTACCGGAAGTATATTGAATATTAACCGGATCGTCAAACTGCAGTTCGCTTTCAATACTATCCAGTTCTTCATCGCTGATTTTCTTGCCTGCCTCAATAAAATTCTGCCACTCCTCTTCAAGGATCAGGGTATGTTGGGGAAATTTACAATCCGTTCCTAATTGTGCCAGTATTTCAAGATTATTGGTTTTACGGAAATGATTAGCGGCAATCAGTAAACTGATTTCAGACTGATTAACGGCATAACGCAAACCGGTCACTTTGTAAGCAGGATTTATGTTAACCATGATGGCGCCAATTCTGGCAGTGCCAAACTGAATAAGAACCCATTCAAAGCGATTGGACGACCATATTCCTACCCGGTCGCCTTTTTGAATTCCAGCTGCAATCAAGGCTTTAGCCACTTCTCCAACCTGAACCCAAAATTCATTATAGGTAGCCCTGTAATTCTGATGTTTTACAATCAATGCGTCATGTTCACCAAACCTTTCAACAATTCCCCTTAAATTTTCCCCAATAGTTTCACCCTTAAGAGGAATTTGACTAACACCATGACTATATGATTTCTCCATCATTTCTTTTTTACATTTTTATTTCAAATAATATGAATTTTATCATTTTTAAATTTCAAATGACAAAAATTCAAAGAAAATAAAAATTTTTCAATAATGTAAATTTATAAAGTTAAAATGCATAAATTTAAAATGGCAAGTCGTCCTCCAACTCCGGAGGTATTTCCTCAGAAGAAAAATCTGGCATTTCAGGAGGAGTTTGTTCCTTTTCCATTTTTTCAATTTTCCATGCATCCAGATTGTTAAAATAACTGATTTTACCGTTTTTTTCCCACCGGTTTCCCCTTATGTTAAAAGTCACTTTTATTTCATCATTTATAGCAACAGGATCAATCAGACTGCATCTGTCTTGAGTCAATTGAAATTTGATGGAATCGGTAAAAACCATCCCATTATTATTCTCAGATTTTTCAATAACAAATTCCCTTTTGCGAAATTTCTCACTGATCTGAATCGTTTTTTCTTTTTCAATTAATTTCCCGACAATTTCGTAACTCATAATGCCCAATATTTATTTGTTTAATATCATGGTTCAAAATTATACAAAACAAGCACGTTAAAAAACGTGCTTGTAAAATAAAATATTATCTAAAATTACTTCTTAACAGCTTTAGGAGCAGGAAGAATCTTAAGTAATTCGATGTCAAAAATCAAGGTTTCATTGGGTTCAATAACATTACCTGCACCTCTTTCACCATAAGCCAAATTAGCAGGAACGTAAATTGTCCATTTAGAACCCACTTTCATTTTCTGTAAAATCTCTGTCCATGCAGGGATAACCTGATTCACAACAAATTTTGCAGAATCTTTGCCTTCCTGTTTGTCAAAAATCTTGCCATTAATAGACATTCCTTTATAATGAACAGCAACCATATCTGTAGCTTTAGGAACAGGACCATTACCGTCGGTAATTACCTTATACTGCAATCCGCTTGGCAAACTGATCACACCGGATTTTGTTTTGTTCTTACTCAGGAAATCCTGTCCGATTTTCATATTCTGGCCACTGACTTTCTGATGTTGCTTCATCATATAAACCTGGATGACTTCATTTATTTTCATATCATTGAAAGGAACAGAGTCTTTATCAAAAACCTGTTCAATAGCTTTAGCCATTAACTTTGTATTAATCTTTTCAAGTTTGGCACCGTCCCTTAAACTTTTTCCAATTGAAAGTCCCAAGCAATAACTGACAGAATCGATATCACTGCCCAGTTTCACTTTTACAGGTTTGTTCTTATTACAGGAACCCAATGCAATCATGCAAGCAAGTCCAAGTACTACAATTTTATTTAAATTCTTCATTATACAACAATTTTTAATTTTCGGTTATGGATACAAATTACTTGTTAGTTTCAGTATTAGATTCGTTTACCTTGGTAGAATCATCAGCTGCTTTCTGGTTGTGATGAACAATACCCAATAATTCCACTTCAAAAACCAGCACCATATTGGGTTCAATAATACTACCCGGTTGTACGTTTTCCCCATAAGCCAATTCGGTAGGTACGAAAAGCTTCCATTTTGAACCTACAGGCATAAGCTGAAGAGCTTCTGTCCAACCCGGTATCACCCGGTCGCAGGGAAATTCAATAGGTTGTCCCCTGTCAATGGAACTGTCAAAAACCCTTCCATCAGTCAGAGTACCTTTATAATCAACTCTTACTGTATCAGTTTTTTGAGGTTTAGGGCCATTGCCGGCTTTCAGGATCTGATATTGCAATCCACTAGGTAAAGTAACGACTCCCTCTTTAGTTTTATTTTGTTCGAGAAAAGCTTTTCCATCTTTAAGATTTTTCTCATTCCGTGCATTCTGGAGTTTCATAAAATAGGCCTGAATAACCTGAGAGGCCTGCTGAGGAGTAAAAGCAGTTGAATCTCCCTCAAAAATCTGATCTACAGCTTTAGAGAAGATGGCTGAATTAAACTGAGCCATTTTGGCCTCGTCTTTTAACCCCTTACCTAAAGTCACACCTAAGCAATAGCTTACTGAATCTGTTTCGGTTTTCAGTTCAAGTTTTTTTTCTTTCCCCTTCTTTCCTTTCTCCTTCTTTTGTCCATAAGTAACAGACGACAACATGATTGCCAATAAAAAGAGCGCAAATAATTTTAAAATTTTCATAGATTTTAAATAATTTTTAAGACAGGTTATTCCTCAACAGAATAATATTGCCCATCAGTCTTTTAATTAAACTTTAAATCAACAACTTATATCTTCCAAATGATTGATAAAAGTACGAAGATATATTAAATATTTCAATCTTCAATTTTTTTAATCTTTTTTGATTTTCTTTTCTACCCAATGAACAGCATTGACGAAGGCTTCTATCCAGGGAGCCATCTGGTCATCTTTTCTTTCGGAAGGATAGTGTGCCCATTGCCAGGGATAAACCGACCGCTCCAGATGAGGCATCATGGCCAGATGACGGCCATCAGCCGAACATATACCGGCAACACTGTAATCCGAACCGTTGGGATTTCCGGGATAAGCATCGTACGAATATTTCAAGGCGATATGGTATTTATCTTCTGCATAAGGCAAACTGAATTTACCTTCTCCATGGGCAACCCAGATGCCCAGCCTTGAACCTTTCAGCGATTGAAGTAAAACCGAATTAGTATCAGGGATATCGACATTGATAAATTCGGATTCAAATTTATGTGATTCATTGCGAAGCATACGAGGCTTTTGGTCGTGGTCAGGAGTGATCAGCCCCAATTCAATCATCAGTTGGCAGCCGTTGCAAACTCCAAGACTTAAAGTATCATCACGTTTATAGAAATTATCCAGTGCCTGTTTTGCTTTTTCGTTGTACAGGAAAGCCCCGGCCCAACCCTTAGCAGAGCCCAAAACATCGGAATTAGAGAAACCTCCGACAAACACGATGAAATTGACGTCTTCAAGCGTTTCCCTTCCCGAAATCAGGTCAGTCATGTGAACATCCTTAACATCAAAACCAGCCAGGTACATTGAATAAGCCATTTCCCTGTCTCCATTTACTCCCTTTTCACGGATTATGGCGGCTTTAATGCCTGTCTTTTCCCTGCGGTCAGGAAGGATACCAAATTGCTTAAAGGTTCCCGTGAAACCGTCTTTAAATTTAAAACGAAGATCCTGTTTCTTGTAATTTTCAAAACGGGCTAAGGCCTGCTTTTCACCGCTTTGCTTACGTTCGAGCAGGTAAGAAGTCTTAAACCATTTATCACGCAAAAGATCTATATCAAACTCATATTGATCAGCCCCGCGGCTAATGGAAAGTGAACGATTGGTTGAAGGTTTACCCATCACAAAGAAAGATAAGCCATTATTTTTAAGTACACCGGAAACATAGTCAGTTTCTTTCACCTGGATCAAGACGCCAGGATTTTCGCTAAACAACAATTTAACGATATCCTCCTGATCGTTCCAGCCATCCAATTGAACCTCAAGTCCGCCTTTGGTGTTGGCAAAATTCATTTCCAATAAAGCAGTAATTAAACCGCCTGCAGAAATATCATGGCCTGCAAGTATCTTCCCATCAGCAATCAGTTGTTGAATAACCTGAAATGCTTTGGAAAAACAGGAAGCATCTTTAACCTGGGGAGTTGAATTACCCAACTGATTAAGAACCTGGGCGAAAGCACTGCCGCCCAAACTAAGCGGGGAATTTGAAAAATCTATATAAATCAACCTTGTGTCAGGACCGGAAACTAAAACCGGCTCCACAATTTTACGGATATCATTAACCTGGGCAGCAGCAGAAATAATCACTGTTCCCGGAGCAAAAACCACCTCATCGTCTTTGTACTTCTGGGTCATGGAAAGGGAATCCTTACCGGTAGGGATGTTGATGCCCAGAGAAATTGCGAAATCACTTGCAGCCTGAACAGCCTGGTATAAGCGGGCATCTTCGCCCTCATTCTTACATGGCCACATCCAGTTGGCACTTAAGGATACACCTTTCAGGCCATCGGTCAAAGGTGCCCAAACAATATTGGTCAGGGCTTCGGCAATGGAGAGAACCGAACCGGCTTTAGGGTCAATCAATCCACAGGCAGGAGCATGGCCCAACGAAGTTGCTATTCCGTAATGATTCTTATAATCAAGCGATACGACACCCACATCGTTTAAGGGAAGCTGAACTTCACCGCAACATTGCTGTTTGGCAATCTTACCGGTGACCGAACGGTCAACTTTGTTGGTCAGCCAATCTTTGCAGGCAACAGACTCAAGTTGAAGGACATCCTCAAGATACTGGGCGAGACGGGAAACATCATATTTCAATTCGTCCAAAACAGGGCTAACCGTATGGTCAACCATGATGGTCTTGGGCGGATTGCCGATCATGTCTTCCAGCTTCAGGTCAAGCGGCTTGAGCCCTGTTTTCTGGTCAACAAAGGTAAACTGTTTGTCTCCCGTAGTTTTACCGACGACATAAAACGGGGAGCGCTCCCTTTCGGCAATATTTTTAAGCAGTTCTGTATCTTTATCTTTCAAAATGAGGCCCATACGCTCCTGCGATTCATTGCCTATAATTTCCCTGGCCGACAAAGTAGGATCGCCAATAGGAAGTTTATCCAGATAAATTTCGCCTCCGGTTTCTTCAACCAGTTCCGAGAGGCAATTCAGGTGACCTCCTGCCCCATGGTCGTGAACAGTAACAATTGGATTAACATCAGCTTCGCCCAAAGCACGGATAGCATTGTAAACCCTTTTCTGCATTTCAGGATTCGAACGCTGCACGGCATTTAACTCTATGGAATTTTTATATTCACCGGTTGCAACGGAAGAAACAGCACCACCCCCCATTCCAATCCTGTAATTATCGCCCCCAAGCAAAACCACCTTATCACCTGTAGAAGGCTTGGCCTTTTCGCTGTCAATTTTCTTGGCAAATCCAATACCACCGGCCTGCATCACAACCTTATCGAAGGCATATTTTTTATCCTTGCTGAAATATTCAAACGTGAGTAAACTGCCGCAAATTACAGGCTGTCCGAATTTATTACCGAAATCGCTTGCCCCGTTAGAGGCTTTAATCAGGATTTGTTCAGGAGTCTGGTAAAGCCATGGCCTGGGTTCATTGTCCTTTTCCCAGTCACGGACATTTCCTTCAGGCCGAGGATAGGAAGTCATGTAAACAGCAGTACCGGCAATCGGGAAAGCAGCTTTTCCGCCGGCAATACGGTCGCGGATTTCACCACCCGTACCGGTTGCAGCCCCGTTGAATGGCTCAACGGTAGTTGGGAAATTATGTGTTTCGGCTTTAAGTGAAATAACCGATTCAATATCTTTTACAACAAATTCATCAGGTTTGTCCTGTGTCTCGGGTGAAAACTGTTCGATTACAGGCCCC
>JAUZOH010000169.1 GCA_030706565.1 Bacteroidota bacterium
AGCTGAAGACCGTCCGCATCTTTGTCAAGTGCGAACACCTCAACTCCGGCTATAGCGGCTCGGGCTACTTCAACGCCTGCGACTACCCCATGGGCATCCGCACCCTGAAGTTCGGACTCTCCTGGCTCTTTTATGATTAAAATTAGTCAGGGGTAATCATATTCCTAAATTTTGGAATCGCTGGCTGCTTTTTTTGTGATTTAAATTTGTCATTAGTTTACGAATATCCCCCGTTAGTCAAAAAAAATCAACGGAATACTTCATTATGCCTATCTTTATAGCTCCAAAATAGCTACAAATTACTATTGTCTAATCAAAACTCGTGTATATCTTCTTTTTGCATTTTTCACCACTTTTTATTCACTAAAATCATAAGAATTTGAGAAATAGGACTAGAATAATTAGGGCCACTATTTTGATAATTTCACTGCTCGTGTTCTCCTGTAAAAATGGGAAAGATATTGAATCTGCAACAAAAAGTGATCTTATACGCGTCAGGGAAAGAGGGAAAATTATTGCTGTAACCAGCGAAAGTTCAATAAACTATTTTCTCTATAAAGGTGAACCTATGGGTTTTCAATATGAGCTGCTCAAACAATTTGCTGATTATCTCGGCGTAAAACTCGAAATAAAAACATGTCAAAATGCTCAAGAGCAGATCGAACTTCTAAAGAATGGAGATTGTGATTTAATCGCCGACAATTTATTTCAATCCAAAGAACTTTTTAAAGAGATTGATTTTAGTCATCAGCTTTATAGAAGTCGACTGGTAATTGTTCAAAGAAATAATTCAAAACCGGATAATTTAAAGAAGTCCGAATATATTCGTTTCCCTTTAAAATTGGGTGGAAAATCCATTTATGTGCAAAAAAATTCACCTGATGCCGGTATTTTAAGGCAGTTATCCGGAAAGTTCAGTGATTCCATAAAAGTTTTAGAGGTTGAAAAAAACGAAGACTATCTGATCAGAATGGTTTCTGAAGGATATATTGATTATACAGTTTGTGATCAACAGATTGCAAAAGTTTTTTGTGGTAATTTAAAAAATCTGGATTACAGATTGACAGTTAGCAGTAGAAAGCCAATTTCCTGGGGAGTGGCTAAGGAATCTAAGGATCTTTTATACAAACTGAATGAATGGCTTGATAATACCCAGAAGAGCGGACAGGTGGCAATTTTATTTCAGAAATATTTTCAAAACGAAAAGACAGAGAAAATTTCCAAGAGCACCTTATATACCTTAACAAGCGGAAGGGTATCGGTTTATGATGAATTGATCAAGGAACAGAGTCAAAAATTGAAATGGGACTGGCGATTGTTGGCTTCATTAATCTATCAGGAATCCCATTTCAAGCATAACGTAAAATCTTATGCCGGGGCTCATGGAATAATGCAACTGATGCCTTTGACTGCCGAATATTACGGAGTGGAGAGAAATGCCGGCGTCGGAAAGAATATAAAAGGAGGAGTGAAGTTTTTGAATTACCTTGACAGACAATTACTTCATAGAACCGCCAACAAAGAAGAACGTATTAAATTTGTCCTGGCTGCTTATAATATTGGGTTGGGCCATGTTCTTGATGCACGCAGACTGGCTAGGAAACATGGGAAAAACCCGGGAATCTGGGATAAAAACGTTCGTTCTTTTTTGATAAAAGAATCTCATTCTTCCTATTATAAAGATCCTGTAGTTCTTTTTGGTTACTGTAACGGATTGAGCGCCTGCAATTATGTTGATCAGGTACTTGAGCGATATCATCATTATTTAAATATTACAAATAACGATTAAGTTGATTTTGTTCAATCAGACTGATGAATTCTGAAATGATCATAGCCGTTGCCCCCCAGATATGCTCATTATTAATATCATAATAAGGAGTTTCTATCAGCATATTCTTGATCTGCCTGTATTTCTTTTTCCTGTTTTCAGGAATAAGCAATTGTTTAATCATACATTCAATGATGTAATTTACTTCACGTTTGTCAGGCCGGAAAGAGGGTAGTTCTTTGCAATATCCTATAACGGGAAATACATAATGATTGCTCAGCGGTATAAATAAAGGACTGAGATTTCCCAATAATTCAACTGTGTTAGGGTCGACTCCTATTTCTTCCTCACATTCTCTCAAGGCTGTGAATAAAATATTTTTATCTGAGGCTTTTTCTTTTCCTCCTGGAAAGCTTACCTGTCCGCTGTGGTGACCTTCATAAATATTCCGTCTGGTAAAGACAATCGTAAACTCATGATTTTTTTCATAAAACAGGAGTAAAACTCCGGCTTTGACAGGATTTTTGAGGGTCGGGGATTTAAACCTGAAAGCCGGAGCCATATCGTTTTGAGCTTCCTCGCCAGGAAGAGGCCTAAGCAAGGCATCTTTGAGATTCTGAATAAATAACTTATGTGATTTAGATACTCGTTTTTGCATTCATTTTATATTGTTCTTCCGGTATTTTGCCTGTACCTCTTAAATTAATGAATTTTACAAGAACATCAAACCAGAATGGTGCTCCCAGGGATAATGCGAGAGTTGTTACTATCCATCCTAGAAATCTCAATATAAAACAGGTGATTGGACTTTTTTGTTCAATGCCTGTTTTCCCCTGAGTAGTTTCGCAGGAACAAAGATTTTCACCTTGCCAGCCTAAACCAACAATGCTGATTATTGGATTAATATTTGAATCCATAAGTTTTTTTGATCTGTCAAGCAATTCGTTGGCTACATCCAATAAACTGTCTCTTTTTGAAATGGATTTTCCTGAAGCATAATAAGGTACACTTTTTTCGTATTGATCAGCTGTTTGAGTATATTTTGCAGCTAAATCAGCCAGTGCAATGCTTGCAGACCGGTCATTGGAAAGTTTTTTCACAATGAAAAAGCTGTCTGCATTAAATGCAACGACCACGATAAAAGATATGCCCAAGACAATCCATTGGGTTTTTCGCTTATACCATCCGGAAACTCTTTGCATCATCTCATCAAACCATTGTTCCAGTTGACGTTTAAATTCATTTATATCAAAATTCGCATCCTGCCAATAGGAGGAAATAAGTTTTTGTGTTTCTCCTTCAGGCAAACCAGCCAGTCCTGCATTGGTTTGCCTGACTGCATCTTCTCCTGAACCATAACTTTTGATAATATCGACCAGAGTTTTTGAAAAATTTTTGGCGGTGATGTAGGAGGGTTTGCTTTTTTCACAGGCTCCCAAGTATTTGATCAGGTAATGATCATAAAATTTGTCGGCTAGTTCATGTTGATTTTTATCATTTAACATTCTTTTAATACCGTGATGCAGCATATTTGCCCTAAACTGGAAAAAAGTGGCAAGCAATTCCTGAATAATTGTTACAAAAAGGCTGAAAAGAAGGTAAATAAATACCACTCCTATAATGACTTCAATGGTAGATAGACCGGACATTTTTAAGGTTTTTAGGTTAATAAATAGGTTATGGAATTTTAAAAGCGTTTATTTTCCAGTTGGACATTTGATTTTTTTTCTTTCCATCAATTTTATTGATAGGTTGATGGAAAGAAAATCTTATAACAATCAGATAATTAGCTTATTTCTATAATTAAATTTAGATTAAACGGAATTGTCAACAAATGTTTTTTTCAAACTTGTAACCCTATCCCGGATTTCGGCTCAAGGTTTACAACCAGTTATATTACTTTGATTTTGCAAATTCCATCCTAAGTTCAATAGTAACTGTCTTTCCTACAGTAGCTCCTCCGGCTTCTGTAAGGGCATTCCATTTCAAGCCGTAATCGAAACGGTTGACCTTAGAAACCGCTTTAAATCCGGCTTTTATATTACCATAACCGTCTTTTGCCGTACCTCCATAAGTTACATCGAATTTTACAGGTTTGGTAATCCCATGTATGGTAAGGTTGCCGTTTAACTGATATTTATTCCCGGAGATTTTTCTGAAAGAAGTACTTTTAAAAGTCATCTGTGGATATTTTTCTACCTCAAAGAAATCAGCTGATTTCAGGTGTTTATCCCGGGTATCATTATCTGTGGAGATGGAATTTACATCCACCGTAAAGTCGATGGATGAGCCTGCAAAATCAGGCTTTTTGGCCATAACTGTTCCGTTGTAAGATTTAAAATAACCTTCAACTTCAGAAATCACCAGGTGAGTGACTGTAAATTTCACTGAAGAATGAACATTGTCCACCACCCATTTCGTTTGGGAAAACAATGATGCTCCCAGGAGCATAAAAGCAAATAGAGCAATAACTTTTTTCATAATGGTTAGTTTTGATTATTTATAGTTGAACTTATAGAAAAACAACTAACAATAGTTAATTGTTGCAATTAAGGTTTTCTATTTCTAAATCAAAGCATAACTGTTTAACTGCTATTAAATTTAAAGAATATTTTCGGATTAACTGATATCCGAAATTTATAAATTTCAGGAAGTTGGTAAAATAATAGGATTACTTTAGAGTAGTCACTTTTGTAAGCCGGGGATTAAAAAAGTAGAACAGGGAAAGTAGACAAAACTTTCCCCTCTAGGAATAATTGTGATGGAATAATTATTTGTAGAAATTTTTTGAAAAGGCCGAGAATTCATCTTCACCGCGTAAAATTCTTTTATCAAGGGCATGAAAAAAACCCAGTCCATAGCCAAATAGTTGTATGTAACTAGCCACGGGCGAAAGCAGAGCCACCAGAATATTTTTTTCCAGAAGGAATGAGTCTGCAATAATTAAAAGAATATAAAGCAACAGTGGCAACAGGAATATTATATTCCAAAGACTAAGAAGCAGAAGAAGAACATTACCTGCCACAAAAACTGCAGGCAATAAATGAACCATCTTGAGCGAATGGGGATGCCGTTTGTAAAGGTTTATCCGGGCTATCCCTGAATTATAGACCTGTTTGTAGAATTTTTTAAGGCTGGTCCGGCGTTTGTGATAAACAAAAGCATCCGGAATGAGTTGCGTCTTAAAACCTGTTTCGATTATGCGAAGGCTTAGGTCAATATCTTCGCCAAAGCGCATTTCAGAATAGCCGTTGGTTTTGTCAAACACTTCCTGGGATATACCCATATTGAAGCTGCGCGGGAAAAACTTATCCAGTTGTTTCTTCCTGCCTCGTATTCCTCCGGTAGTAAAAAACGAAGTCATGGAATAGTTTATGGCCTTTTGAACGGGAGTGAATGATGAATGAGCCTTGTCCGGGCCTCCATAAGCATCTGTATAATTTTTATCCAATACCTCATTGACTGTCGCCAGATACTGCGGTGGAATAATACAATCCGAATCAAAAAAAACATAATAATCACCCGAAGCCTTTTGAACACCGAAATTTCTGGTTTGCCCGGGGCCGGAATTATCCTTGTAATAATAACTGATATCCAATGTGTTTTTGAACCTTTCGGCTACCAGGTTACTTGATAAGCTCGAACCATCTTCAATGACCAAAACTTCAAAGTTTCTGTATGATTGCAGTTCCAGACTCTTTAATAATTCCGTCAATTCATCGGGCCGGTTATAAACAGGAATGATTACCGAGAACTTGCGCATTATAAAATTTCTTTTTCAACCAGGTAGGCATTTCTGTCTGAAGAGTTTCTGGTTATCAGTTCCCCTAAAAAACCTGCCAGAAACAATTGAGTACCCAGTATCATTGCAGTCAGGGATAAATAAAAATAAGGGGTCTGGGCAATGAGTAATGCTTTGATATGGTGTTGAAGGCAATACCATTTATCAATGCCAATATAAAGTACGGCAAAGAAACCCAGGATAAACATCAGGGTGCCTAAGACGCCAAAGAAATGCATAGGGCTTTTTCCGAATTTTGATATAAAGGATATGGTCAGCATATCAAGATAGCCATGAACAAAACGTTCCAGCCCGAATTTTGAAACTCCATATTTCCTTTTTCTGTGTTGAACGACTTTCTCACCAATGCGGGTAAATCCGGCTTTTTTCACCATCACCGGGATATAGCGGTGCATTTCACCAAAAACCTCAATGCTTTTAACCACCGTATTTTTATATGCCTTGAGTCCGCAATTAAAATCGTGTAATTTAATGTGTGTAACCCTGCGGGCCGTCCAGTTGAAAAACTTGCTTGGAAGAGTCTTGGAAATGGGGTCGTAGCGTCTCTTTTTCCATCCTGAGACCAGATCATAATTTTCTTCCATGATCATTCTGTAAAGCTCCGGGATTTCATCAGGACTATCCTGCAGGTCTGCATCCATGGTTATGACCACATCACCTGCGGCAATTTTAAAACCCTTATATAAAGCGGCAGATTTGCCATAGTTTCTTCTGAATTTTATCCCTTTTATAGCCGGATTTCCTTCAGAGAGTGATTCAACAACTTTCCAGGAATGATCGTTGCTGCCGTCATCAACCATAATCACTTCGTAGCTGAAATTATGTTCATCCATTACCCGTTTAATCCAGGCAGCCAATTCAGGCAAAGATTCTTCTTCGTTAAAGAGTGGTACTATTACTGAAATATCCATTATTCTTAATTCGTTTTTATTAACAGGTGAATTTATTCCCCTGGTTTCGCATTGCTATTTTCCTTGTTATCGCTAGTATTGTTATCTTCTGGCAGCTCGGGTTCGTCTTTTATAAATTCGGCTCCTTCAATATGATTTTGAACGTTTCCATTATTGTAGGCAAAGGGTGAAACTTCTTTTCTCAGGAAAATGGATAGAATTAAAGAAAAGATAAAACCATAAAAAGTAAGGGAAAATACTTCGGAGAAGGCATAGAATATTGGTGTAGCAAATTTCTTTTGCATATTCATGGCCATTTCAACTTTATCGTCGGGCATTCCACTTTTGACCAGGTTCTCTTCCACCATTGCCAGAATTTTGTCAATTAGTCCCGGGTCAATAAATTTAAGCAATATATAAGTAAAGAAACCATATATGATCCCGGAATAAAGGCAAATAAGTGTACCCATGCCTAAAGACTTTCCATAGGTTATTCCTCCCACCAGGATTTTATCACGGTAATGCTTGATGCAAAAAAAGATTCCTAAAATGATGATCAAAAAGCTCAGATAACTTACATTTTTTGATGTACTCACACCTGCCAGATAAGTGAGTAAATTAAAAATCACCAGGGCTATACCTACAATAGCGCCATAATTCATGGCATTTTTACTCATGGTGTTGCTTTTAAATTCTTCCATCTTAGTCTATATTTATTGTACAAATATATTAGATTTTGGTAACATAAAAATAAGTATGTCTTAAATAAAGTACAATTGTTCCCTTATTTTTCTTTATGGGATAAGGTTGTACGCTCATTCATTCTATTAGTCCGGCAACTTTATTTTAGCTGCAATCAAAAAACAACCAATCCCTTAGGGCATATTTCAAATATATCCCAAAATAAAAATAGGAGAAAGAGTGTTTTGAATGAAAAAAATTACTACTTTTGCACCGGGTAAGTCTTATACGACCAGCTCCTGTTTAACTCCCCCAGGTCCGGAAGGAAGCAAGGGTACGATGGTTGAGCGGTGCGATATAAGTAGCTTACCCACTTTTTTTTGCCCAACCCCCAAGTTTTATTATTCCCGGATCTGTTTTGTTTTTCAAAGTTACTTACCAATGGTTACCTTATAAAACCCTGTGCTTCGTTTTAAAAGGCAGAGAATCATTGTTGTTATTGCTGTTGGTTTCAGGCGACAGGTAATAAAGAATGATGATTTCTCAGTTTCAGCCAAATTTTGGGGATAATTTTAAGATGCCGAATTTGGGCTAAAACCCAATACATATTCTGATTTACATTGCCGTTGGCTTCAGTCAACGGATTTGATGAAGCAATATTTTTTGCGGCTTTAGCCAAATATTCCTGTATTATTTTAAACTATTGAAGAAATATCATTATATCAGCAGGATCCGTCAGCTGAAGCTGACGGCAATGGAAGAATAATTCCAAAATGCATCTGAAATTGTTCTTTGATTAAAGAATGCCATCTTCTTTTAACCTCAAAGTTGGCTTAAAAAGACTCAGCAGGTGGCTA
>JAUZOH010000170.1 GCA_030706565.1 Bacteroidota bacterium
AAAAATCACCTTCATTCCTTCTGTTCAAATTAAATAACTTTCCAGAATTGAACGATTCAAAAACATGATTTTTATCATGCAAGTTTAGGGTTTTATTTTAAAAAATGCAAATAATTTAGTAGAATTAATTTTATTTTGAAAGGGATAAAAGGAGGCTGTTTCTTTAACATATTTATGAATAGATGGTTAAAATTATTTTTCAACCGGTATATACTTTTAATCACTTAGCTCCTGTTTTCTGAAAATATCATTAACTTTATTCCAACAAACAAAATTAAATAGTTATGAAAAAAATCCTTAAAATTAGTGCTATAGTTATTGCTGCACTTCTGGTCATATTGATCGTTACTCCCTTTTTGTTTAAAGGGAAAATAACGGATTCAGTAAAAAAAGAACTTAATAGCAGCCTGAATGCAAAAGTTGATTTTGGTAAATTAACCATTTCCATGTTTAGAGGTTTTCCGGACCTCTATGTTTCCTTAGATGATCTTTCGGTTGAAGGCATAGGGGATTTTAAAGGAGATACGCTGGTGTCTTTTAAATCATTCAGTGCCAAAGTCGACATCATGAGCGTGATCAGGGGTGAGAGTATTAATGTGAAGTCTGTTATCCTTGATCATCCTAACATATTTGCAAAAGTTTTGAAGAATGGGAAGGTAAACTGGGATATCGTCAAGCCGGATTCCGTCAAAAAGAAAGAAGCTAAACCTTCTCCTCCTATGAAATTTCATGTTAAACTTCAGAAAGTAAAAATAATTGATGGTAATCTCACTTATAGTGATGATACCCTGAATGTTTTAGCTAACCTGAAAGATCTTAATTTTCAGCTGAAAGGTGATATGACCCAGGATTTTACTTCTTTAGATTTAAAAACAGATGTTAAAGCTGTTAATGTCAGTTACGGTGGAATTCATTATATAAAGGATTTGGTATTTCGGTTCATGGCCTCTATTGATGCTGACATGAAGAAGTCTGAATATACTTTAAAAGATAATGAAATAGATATCAATGACCTGGTGATGTCGCTTATAGGAAGTGTTAAGATGCCCGGTGATGATATGAATATTGATTTGAAATTCAATACCAAACAAGCTGATTTCAAGTCTGTTTTATCGCTTGTCCCTGCGGTATATATGAATGATTTTAAATCTGTCAAGACTGAGGGTAAATTTAAGATTGGTGCCTGGGTAAAAGGTACATATAACAGTAAAAAGAAATCCATGCCTTCTGCAGGCCTGGCATTGGTCGTAAATAATGCCATGTTTAAATATCCTTCCCTGCCCAAGAGTGCCAATAACATCAATGTTGATCTGAAAGTTTTATACGACGGGGTGATTCCGGATAAAACCACTGTGGATTTAAACAAATTTCATGTAGAGATGGCAGGAAATCCTGTCGATATGGCGATGCATGTGGCTACCCCAATCAGCGATCCTCAAATTAAGGGAAATGTCAAAGGACATTTAGATTTACAGAGCATTGCTGATGTCATTCCGTTGGAAAAGACTAAAATCAAAGGTATTATTGATGCCAATCTCGATATGGCCGGGCGGATGTCGAGTATCACAAAGAAAAGATATGAAGAATTCAAGGCCTTGGGTAATTTGAGTTTGAGGAACTTCACTTATACTTCAGAATCTCTTCCTCAAGGTGCGCTTATTTCCAAAGCTGTTATGGTATTTTCTTCCCAATTTGTCAATCTTACTGCTTTTGATGCAAAAGTGGGTAAAAGTGATTTCCATCTGAACGGCAAAATCGAAAATTTCATTCAATATATATTTAAAAATGAGGTGCTTAAGGGAAAATTTGCTTTTTCTTCCAACCTGATTGATGTCAATGAATTTATGAGCGGGAATAAGAAGGCTTCAACCTCCGAAAGTGCCACATCTTCTTCAACCGCTGAACAGACTCCTATGACCGTATTGGAAGTCCCTAAAAATGTAGATTTCAGATTATCGACCAATATCAAAAAAGTAGTTTACGATAAACTCGATGTAAGCAATATTAAAGGTACTATTTTGGTCAACGATAGCAAAGCCACCATGGAAAATGTCAAGATGAATCTCTTGCAGGGCGCAATGTCAATGAGCGGTTCATACAGTACCAAGGAAGTTAAGAAACCTTTGGTCGATTTTGTTTTGGGCATAAGCGATTTTGATATACCCTCTACCTTTGAAGCCTTTAATACTGTTAAAAAACTGGCTCCCATTGCTAAGAATTGCAAAGGGAAGGTGTCCATGAACCTGACTTTTGCCTCTGCACTCGACCAACACATGAATCCGGTTTACAGTACAACAGAAGGGAAAGGCGTTTTGAAGTCGAAGAGTGTTGAAGTTGGCAATACCGCTACTTTTAATAAAATTGCAGACGCGCTGAAAAATGACAAGCTGCGCCGTTTTGCACTGAATAACCTGAATCTGAGCTTTGAAATCAAGAACGGAAGGGTTTATATTAAACCTTTCGATACTAAGATTGGAGCCAATAATATCAATATAAGCGGTGATCAGGGCATTGATCAGACCATGAACTACGTGATGAAGATGACTCTTCCTATGTCTGAATTAGGCGGAGCTGCCAATCATTTGCTTGGGAATCTCACAGCCGCTGCTGCTTCAAAAGGATTGAATATTAAATCGGTTAATAAAATCAATATTAACCTGCATGTTGGTGGAACGACCAGCAAACCTGAAGTGAAGTTGATGATGGGCGGAGGTACTTCCGAAAGCGGAAAAGAAATGGTCAAAGATCAGGCCAAACAACTTATTAATGCCAAGAAACAGGAGTTAATGGGTAAAGCCAGTGCAGAGGCTGAAAAATTAATTAAAAATGCAGAAGCCCAGGCTGAGCAGATTCGCAACGCTGCGCAGAAAGTAGCCGACCAGATTAAAAAACAGGCTGAGGATAAAGCTAGTTTGCTTGAAAAGCAGGCCTCCGGCCAACCAAAGTTTTTACAGACAACTACCAAAAAGGCTGCCGATAAAATCAGGGCAGAAGGCGATAAGAAAGCGAACCAGACAGTAACTGAAGCAAATACCAAGGCCGATGCAATAATCCAAAAAGCTAAGGATGAGGCGGCCAAATTAAAATAAAACAAAGCAGGGGCTGCCCTTGGGGACAGCCCCTGTTCTATAAATAGGGTACAAAAATATGCCTTCCCTGGTCAAAAGGCTCGTTCTGGCTAAAGGCCCCTTTAGCTCCTGAAATCCTTTGGAATCTTTATTGAAGTTTAGCAAGTAGTTAAAAGGGGTAATAACAGGATAATGCTTCTTGGTGATACTCAGTGAAACAGCATATCTCCACATTAATAAATATCATTACACTGGCATGGAAGATAAATGGTTTGAAGTGGTTCGAATTGTTTTGAGGTGATTTGAAGGGATTGAAATAGTAATGATAGAAATTAAAAGTCCTGGAACTTATTAATGAATCACCAGCCTGTTTTAGCCCCTTTTGTAAGCGTGTGGGGTTGAAGGGTAATAAATTATGGGCTTTAAATTTTAATCCGTTCAGGGGAACAGGACAATATTTCTTGTTTGTTGAAATATCTCAAATTTCTCTGTGGCTCTCCGTGAAAAACTCTGTGGTTCTCTGTGTAATAATTAAATACTTTAACACAGAGATACACTGAGAAGACACAGAGTTACACGGAGAAAAATCGATGTGCCTCCCTGGTTTTCTTTGCGTTAAAACTTTATTCAAACTTTTTGTAGTCAACATAAGGTAGCAAAAAAGACTGTGACTGCGTCATCCGCCAGAAGGCGGACCTTGCATCGGCTTCATTCAGACAGTACGCGCAGTTAATAAGGATTTTGCTTTTGACGCTTCGCAGAGAAAAGTTCGATTGATGGGACAAAGAAACTAAAAAAATATAACCACCAGAAAACTGGTAAGGCAATTGCCTATTTCAGCAAAGTAGTCTTAATTAAATTCTGAAGATTCTCTTTGCTGATATATCCCACATTCATTTGTGGTTTATCTTTCATGGGGCAAAATAAAAGAGCAGGAATACTTGAAATTCCAAAGGCGCTGGCCAATTGTTGTTCCTGATCCACATTGATTTTATAGACCACAATCTTGCCTTTATATTCAGAAGCAACCTGTTCCACAAATGGGGACAACATACGGCAAGGGCCGCACCAGTCTGCATAAAAATCAATCAGGCAGGGCAGTTTCCCCTGATATTTCCATACTTTGTTCACGTCATAATTAAAAACTTTTTCTTTGAAGCTTTTATTGGTCAGGTGTTCAATCAAAGGATTATTTTGACTGACTGTATTGGCTTTGTTTTTTACCTGGGTTTGCCCCAGACAGACCGTTCCCATTGCAATCATTACTGCTATTCCTATGATTATTACTTTTTTCATATTGGGCCTTATTTTCATTAAGTGATCATTAATTCATTCCGGTTCGTTTTACTCAGGTCTACTTTTTATTCAAAACTTATTGTAAAACGACTATTTGTCACAAATATAAGAACTTGTTATTATTCTGATTCTTTTTAGACAAAGAATGACATATTTTTGTTCACTAAAACGGATGTTCCCCCGGATAGTAAAAAAAGATCACCAACCTGTTGGCTGATGATCTTTTTTATCTTTTATAAATTATTTTTAATCTTCTATTGAATCATAGATGATCTGCTGGATTTTAGTTCTGATATTCATATCAACCAGTTTGGGGTTGTTTTGGTCGGGATTTACCCGGTTCGAGAGGAATATATAAACAATCTGGCTTTCAGGGTCTGCCCAGGCGAAGGTACCTGTAAATCCTGTATGTCCGAAGCTCAGTGCAGAAACACACTGGCAGCTTGGCCCGGGTTTGGAATAATCCATTTCGGGTTTGTCGAATCCTAAAGCCCTTCTGTTTCCTTTTTTAATAAAAGGGGCAGTGGTGAACAAATCCATGGTTCCTGGCTTGAAGTATTGTTGCCCGCCGTATTCGCCTTTTTGCAAATACATTTGCACGAGTTTTGCCAAGTCATTAGCTGATGCAAATAAACCGGCATGGCCTGCTACTCCACCCAGCATAGCAGCACCGGGATCGTGTACATAGCCGTGTACCAGTTGTCTTCTGAATACCTGATCATTTTCTGTCGGGACGATCCGGCTGCGCGAAAATCGTTTTAAGGGTAAATAGCCCATAGTGGTTGCTCCCAGAGGTTTGTAGAAGTTTTCCATGGCAAAGGAATCCAGCCTGGTCTTGGTTTCCTGTTCAACAAGTTTTTGGAAATAATAGAAACCCAGGTCGCTGTACTTATATTCTTTTTTCTCAAGCAATTCTGAATTGTTAATTTGATTGTACATTGTATCCCTGTATGAAGTAAGCAGATACAGACTGTCTGCAACCTGCAATTCATGCAGTGCATCCGGTTTGGAAACAAATAAGTCTTTTTTATAGATGATATTTTTATTGACATACATTCCCGGACTGAACAGATAAGGGTATTGTTCTGATTTTTCTTTGCTGAACAGGGTTTGTTGAGGGTTTGCCGGGCTTAACGTGTTGAAATAAAAAGGAATCCAGGGTTGTAATCTGGCCTGGTGAGTAAGAATATCTTCAATAATTATGTTCTTCTTATTTGTGTTTTGAAGTTCAGGCAGATAGGCAGATAATTTCTTGGTAAAATCAAATTTCCCCTGATCATAAAGCAACATTAAGGAGGGAAGGGTTGCACTAACTTTGGTGATGGATGCAAGGTCATATATATCATCGTTTGTAACCGGTTGTTTTTTCTCGTAGGTATGGTAACCGAATGATTTATTATAAACCACAACTCCATTACGGGCTACAAGAATCTGGCAGCCGGGCATAGCTCCCTTGTCGATTGCATCATTTGCCACAGAATCAATTTTTCCCAGGGTTTCACGATTCATCCCTTCTTCTTCGGGAACAGAATATTTTAACCTGATCCTGTCCTTTATCTGTATCCCGGTTTTCTCAGGATAAAGGATGGTGCTGACGGGTAAGGTTCCTTTCGCCGGAATGCCTCCAAATATAAGCTGAGCCGACATTCTTTGGGTTGTCTCGGAATCTTCATAAGACATCACCACAGCTTTTGCTTTTCTCAGGTTCTGGAAACGCGACAGGGTATATGGATTTGCAAATATATCAACTACGACATTGGTCCGGTTGCACAGGCTGTCAATAAAATCAACGGTTTGTTGTGTGATCCCAAAATTGCGGCTTACCCTCATGTCGGTATTGATGATTCCAACGACTACCACATTATATTTGGCCAGGCTGTCAATATAATGCATGAATGATTTGGAGGAGTTTTCCTTGTTAATTGTATAATGTTTAAAAGGTGCATAGAGATTCAAGGTTTTTTGGAAAGCATTATCTTTCCCGTTCCCGATAACGACTGATGCCAAATTGAGCGTGTCAAGCCGCTTTAAAGGAATAAGATCCTGCAAGTTACTTACCAGAGTGAGGGAGGATTCTATAATTTGCTGTTGAAGATAGTCCGATTGCGGCGTATTGATATCATCCATTAAACTGGATATTTGTACAGGGCTGTAATGATTAAGTCCTGCCCAATATTTAATGGCAAGTATTTTACGGCAGGTAGAGTCAACAGCTTCCTGTGATATATCACCGTAATACAGATGGCATTTGATTTCCTGAATAGCCTGGGGAATTTCTTCCGAGGAAACGAGCACATCGTTGCCGGCTTTTAGCGCAAGATATTCGAGTGTGCCGGGTTGTTGAAACCTGCCCACTCCTTTCATGCTGAGGGCATCACTGAAAACCAATCCTTTGAAACCTAAATCATGCTTGAGCAGGCCATTGATGATTTTTTCCGACAGGGTGGACGGCCGGTTTTGGGCAGTATCTAAGGCAGGAACATTCAGGTGAGCCACCATTACTCCTCCTATGCCTTCTTTGATCAATTCGCGGAACGGATAAAGTTCGACAGAATCTATCCTTTGAAGGGACTGGCGAATAACAGGCAAGGTAAAGTGAGAATCCTGGTCTGTATCCCCATGTCCGGGGAAATGCTTGGCAACGGCCAGAATGTGGTTGTTTTGTAAGCCGGCCATATATAACATGGCTTTTGAAGAAACATTTTTCTTGTCCTCTCCAAAGGATCGTGTATTGATCACTGGATTGTAAGGATTGCAGTTTACATCGACTACAGGGGCATAATTAATTTGAATGCCTATACGCTGGCATTGCCGTGCAATGTCGCATCCCATTTCATATATCAGGCTGTCATCGTGCATGGCACCCAGCATCATCTGTTTGGGATATTTTTCTGTGCTGTCCAAGCGCATGGCTAAGCCCCATTCCCCGTCAATACTGATAAGAAGAGGGGTTTTCGATAATTTCTGGTAATAGTTGGTCAGTTCTGCTTCCCTGACTGGTCCTCCTTGAAAAAAGATAAGCCCGCCAATCTTATAGTTTTTGATCAGATTGGCTATTTCCTCCACATGCCTTTTGTCTTTGTTCGACCATGCACTGACCATAAACAACTGACCAATTCGTTCATCAGGGGTCAGGGAGTTGAAAACCGAATCAACCCAGAATTTAGATACATCGTTAATTAGAGGTAATGTTTTGGTGACTTTTGTGATTTTATCGGGTCCAATATGATCCGGGACAGATATTTTTGAGCAGAGAACATAATCGCATAATAAAAATGTCAAAATACATAGAGCTATAATTCTTTTCATCTTCGTGTGAAACATTTTAAATCCCTGACAATTAAGGACTTGTTTTTTGATCCTTGTAATGGAAATTTTTTCCTACAAAATTTTACAAAAGTAACTAAACCCTAAGTTAAAACCAATATAATCTTGAAGTAAGAAAAATATGTCCTGGAATTTGAAAAAATTATAGAATTATTTACTTTTCACCATTGTTTTTCAAATTTTGCAGATAGATAAGAGAAATAAAAAATGACAAGATCAGAAAGATACGCAGTGATACTTGATTATTTTCAAAAAAACAATCCACGGGCCCAAAGTGAACTGCATTA
>JAUZOH010000171.1 GCA_030706565.1 Bacteroidota bacterium
GCATTTCTCGCAAAGCCGCCAAGTTGCCAAGATAAATGAAAACAGAACCATTTCAAACCATTTCAAACTATCCCAAACTATCTCAAACTATCTCAAACCACCTCAAACCACCTCAAACCACCTCAAACCCTTTGAACCATCTTTATCCTCCATGTTTTCATAATTCAAATGAATGAGTAATCATTTGAAGATTCCATCGACAACAGCGGTCCTATATTCTGAATTTTGAGTTTTGTAGACAAAAATTCATGATCTGTCTAATAATTTTTCTGGTTAAATATATAATTCTGACTTTTGATATAGAAATTTCAAGGGCTCTGTATGAGGATGTGCGTTCAAGACCACCGGCACATTGAGGAATCCGGGCATGTGGAGCAGCTTAAACTTATGCGATAAAATATTGTCTAATAAATAATTAAAATTGTGGAGAATATGAAGATCCATTTAAAATTAATGATTCTTTTATTGACCGCGGCATGTATTAATGTTCATGCCCAATATTCCATAACAGGAAAAATAGTCGATAAAGATAAGCTTACACCCTTGTCGGGCGTAAGTATTACTATTTCAGGAGTGAAAGATTCGGCAGACAATCATTTTCTGCTTTCCGAGAAAGATGGGAGCTTCAAGCTGGGTAATCTGAGTAATCAATCTTACAGAATCAGGGCTACCTATCTGGGTTATCAGAAACTGGATGAAACGATAGATGTAAAATATCGTTCGCAAAACATTGGCTCCTTATTTATGAAGCGTGAAAATGTAGTGTTAAAAGAAGTCGTGATTGTAGGTGATGTCCCCATTTCCCAACAAAAGGGGGATACGACAGAAATGAATGCAGGAGCGTTTAAAGTAAATACCAATGCCACGGCGGAAGATTTATTGAAAAAGATGCCTACTATTACTTCTACCAACGGAACTGTAACGGCCCATGGAGAAACCGTTAAACAGGTTTTGGTTGATGGAAAGCCTTTCTTTGGCGAAGATCCTGCTTTGACCTTGAAAAATTTGCCTGCCGATGTGGTTGACAAAGTTCAGGTATTTGATAAATTAAGTGATCAGGCACAGCTAACTGGTTTTGATGACGGAAATACATCAAAGACCATCAATATTGTGACTAAAAGGAACAGGCGGAACGGCAAGTTTGGAAAATTCAGTGCGGGTACCAGCGACAATGGTAAATATATGATTGGTGGCAATTTGAATTTTTTTAGTGGGGACCGGAGAATATCTATTATTGGTTTGAGCAACAATGTCAATCAGCAAAATTTTGCCATGCAGGATTTGCTTGGTGTGATGAGTGGTGGCGGCGGTGGACGTGGCCGTGGCGGTAACTTTGGCGGCGGCGGTGGTAGCTTCCTGGTCGGCCAGCAGAGCGGTATAACGACCACTAATTCGGTGGGTATTAATTACAGTGATCAATGGGGTTCAAAATTTAAAATTACCGGTAGTTATTTTTACAACAACAGCAAAACAAAGAGTATACAGTCAGCTAACGGCCATTATGTGACTTCTGCTGTTACCGATTCCAACCAATATTATAACAACCAGTATCTGTCAGAAAATCTAAATTACAACAACAGATTGAATTTCCGGTTGGAATATGCGATGGATACGGCCAATACCTTTATTATGACCCCCCGTCTTAATTTTCAGAGAAATCATAGCAGCAGCGACAATATCACGGCAAATACGATGGGGGAAACCACTCCTTTAAACGGATCGTCCAGCTGGAGCGATGCGCATACAAGCGGCTATAGCCTTGGCGATGACCTGGTATTCAGACATAAATTTTCAAAGGCCGGACGTACGATTTCCGCCGGTATTAGCGGTTCTGCCAACAAAAATGAACCCAACAGCCGTTCTGATGCCCAGACAGTATATTATAGGAAAATGTCTAACGGGACCTTTTTGAGTGATACTACCAATACGGATTTGAAGTCCAATTCCCTGACCAAAGGATATTCGATTTCTGGAAACCTGGCTTATACCGAGCCTGTCGGGAAAAGCGGTTTACTTCAGATCTCCTACAGCTATTCCTACTCAAATAATACGGCAAATAAACGGACATACGATGTGCTTAAGAATGGTAGTTTAAATGAGAGTGACTATTCCTACATGCTGGATTCTACATTATCTAATATATATGACAATGATTATATCACCAACAGGGCAGGTATCGGCTACCGCCTGGTAAAAACAAACGTGAATGCAATGTTTGGCCTCAACTACCAGAGAGCTGATTTGAGTGGTTCCAGAACCATGCCTATTCCTCCTTTTACGGTCAATAAAACTTTCGACAATATTTTACCTATGGCCATGTTGAGGTATAATTTTTCGCAAAATGCCAATTTGAGATTGTTTTACCGTACAGCCACCAATGCTCCTTCCATTTCGCAGTTGCAGGATGTAATTGATAATTCAAACCCCTTGAAGTTAAGTACAGGTAATCCCGATCTGAAACAGGAGTATACCAATTCCCTGATGACGCGTTTCTTCTATTCGAATCCTGAAAAATCGACCAATGTTTTTGCCTTTGTGTCGGGTTCGTATACCATGAACAACATCAGTACCCGTTCCTATTTCGCAACAAAAGATACCATCCTGGCAAGGGGAATTGTCCTGAAGAAAGGGGCACAGTTAAACAGTCCGGTAAACCTGGATCATAGTTGGAGTGTAAATTCCATGGTATCATACGGATTCCCGCTTCATTTTATATCCAGTAACCTTAGTCTCAATACGGGCTTTAATTATTCCTATTCACCCGGAAATGTAGATGATAAGATTAATATTTCAAATTCTTATACGGTTTCGCAAGGGGTTACCCTGGGCAGCAATATCAGTGAGAATGTTGATTTCACATTGTCTTACAGGGGAAATTACAGTATTGTGAAAAATACTCTTCAGCCAAGCTTAAATAACCGTTATTTCAGTCATACTGCAAATATGAGCTTCAACTGGATAATCTGGAAAGGATTTTTTATCCAGAATGACTTGACAAACCAGTTGTATAATGGTTCGAACAGTAGTTATAACCAGGATTATTTTCTGTGGAATGCAGGTATCGGTAAGAAGTTATTTAAGAACCAGCAGGGAGAACTTAAATTGAGCGTATTCGATTTACTCAATCAGAATACCAATATCAGTCACAACGTTACGGAAACATACATTGAAGATACCCGGTCGAATGTGTTACAGCGTTATTTTATGCTGACGTTCACCTATAATTTAAAGATGTTTAATATGCCTCAGATGCCGGGTAACCGTGATCGTGAGCGATTCAGAATGGGCGGACATGATGGCCCCCCAATGGGCGGCGGGCATGATGGCCCTCCCATGTTTTAGCAGTATATGACCAATCAGCCGGCAGGATTATCTGACCGGCTGATTTGTTTATAGTTGTTTGAAATACATATACCACTAAGGCACTAAGTTCATTTAGAAATTAACTTTATCTCTAATTTACCCCGCACCCCTAAAAAGGTGCTATAACGTGCCGGTGGAGTGCATGAGTAAGTGTTATTAAGTTGTGCTGATTAAAAGTCATTTTGACGGAAGAATATAAAACATGAAAAAACAAATTCTGTCCAACAAAGAAGCAGTATCCTGTTATAACTTTTTTAAGGGGCTGGGGTTGAATTTCAAACAACCTCAAACCATTTCAAACAATAACTAACCACAAAGTACACAAAGTTCACAAAGAAAATGTATTCTCCGTGCCCTCTGTGCCTTAGTGGTAAATGTATTAAACTACTTAGATTTTCATAAATTATGATTGATGAATGAATTATTATTTGTAATTTTGTCAATTACGATGTATAAAATTATATATATTTAAATATTTATCAATTATGATTGATGAAATATCAATGATCAGACCTTATGTCCCTCGTCCAATTTATACGGAACGAATAAAGCCGTTTATTGACAAAGAAATAATCAAAGTTATTTCGGGACAACGAAGAGTGGGGAAAAGTTATATTCTTTTTCAGTTGATCGGAGAGATAAAAAAGGTAAATCCACAGGCCAATATCATTTATATCAATAAAGAATTAAAGCCCTTCGAGCATATTTTTAATGATGACATTCTTTATAAGTATGTAAAAGGGAATCTCAAAGTTGAAAGTAAAAACTATCTTTTTGTAGATGAAATCCAGGAGATTGAACATTTTGAAAAGTGTCTGCGAAGTTTGTTAGCCGAAGATTGTTGTGATATATTTTGCAGTGGAAGCAATGCCAAAATGCTTTCAGGAGAGTTGGCTACATTTTTAGCCGGAAGATATATTGAATTTACCATCCATTCGCTGGGCTATAATGAATTTCTCAATTTTTTTCAACTGGAGAATTCAACGCAAAATCTGAGTAAATACCTTAAAGTTGGAGGTATGCCCTATTTAAAAGTGATAGGGTTGGATGAATTAGCGGTTTTTGAATATTTGCGCAACGTTTATGCATCAATTTTATTGAAAGATGTAGTGGCTCGTGAAGGAATACGAAATATTCACTTTTTGGAATCGCTTATTGAGTTTCTGGCTGATAATGTGGGAAGTCTATTTTCAGCCAACAACATAGCAAAATATATGAAATCGCAACGTATTGCTGTTTCTACGCAGGTTGTATTGAATTATTTAAGGCCTCTTATCAACGCATTTTTTATTTATCATGTTTCGCGTTTTGATATTAACGGATTAAAAATATTTGAAATAGGAGAGAAGTATTATTTTGAAGATTTGGGACTTAGAAATTGTATTCGGGGTTTTGACAGCAGGAAGGATATAAATAAGATTATGGAGAATGCTGTATATCTTCATTTAATCAGGCTGGGATTTCGGGTTTTTACAGGTCAATTAGGCAAAATGGAAATTGATTTTGTGGCCATCCGGGACGGTAAGACAATTTATGTGCAAGTGGTTTACATGCTGACAGACGAAAATACCATAAAGCGGGAATTCGGGAATTTATTGAAAATAAACGATAATTATAGAAAGTATGTTGTCACCCTGGATGAATACAATGCCGGCAATAATTACCATGGCATAGAGCAAATACATTTAAAGGACTTTTTGTTGCTGGATCTATAAATACTGAACATTGCAGTCGATTCCGGTAAATCGGAATGATAAACATTCCTTAGTGCTCTCCGTGCTTTAGTGGTGAATACAGACCACGGAGACACTCAGGGCACTGAGTTCACTTAGAAATTAACTTTATCTCTAATTTACCCCGCACCCCTTAAAAAGGTGCTATAACGTGCCGGCGGAATGATTGAGAAAGTGTTGTCAAGTTACTAATTACAAGTTATTTTGCCGGAAGAATATAAAATATACAAAAAAATCAAATTCTGTCCAACAAAGAAGCAGTATCTTGTTATAACCCCTTTTTTAGGGGCTGGGGTTGAATTTCAAACCATCTCAAACCATCTCAAACCATCTCAAACCTTCTCAAACAATATCGAACCCTCTCAAACAACTTCGAACCTTTTTGAACTTTCTTGAACTACCATGTTCTCCGTGACTTAGGGGTTAAAAGTATTTTTCTTCTTCAAAATTTTGTTTTCAGCATAAAAATCTTTAAATTATTGATCAATATCAGTTTAGCTTATCTGTAAAAGGCGGTCTCGAAGCAAACTGCTTTTAATTATACATATAACATAAAGCATATTGAAAATAAATGAATTTTGAGGCAACAATTACTAAAAAAATGAAATTTGAGCGGGGTTAATAAATAAATATCATATTATAAAATTGAATAAATTTGACCTCAACTTTTAATTTAAAATTATTCCCCTGGATTTGGTTTCAATTTTTTTGACGAATCCGGCAGATAGGAAAGGGGCTTGCCAGTAACATTGTGGGGTGAAGGGCCAGGAATTGCAATGTTTCTGATTAGGCCTGTGTTAAGGATTTATAAATAAAAAAAGGAAGAATGAATAAAAAGACCAATGCTGTCCGTATGCTTGATAAATTGGGAATAACCTACGAAATTGTTGAATATGAAGTGGATGAAAATGACCTGAGTGCGGTGCATATTGCAAAGGAGGCAGGAATGTCCATTGAACAGGTATTTAAAACTTTGGTGGTAAGAGGGGATAAGACAGGCATTTATGTGGCTTGTATTCCGGGCGGATTGGAACTTAATTTAAAGGAAATATCCCGTCTGACCGGAAACAAGAAATCTGAATTGGTTCATGTTAAAGAATTGTTGAATCTCACCGGCTATATCAGGGGGGGATGTTCTCCAATTGGCATGAAAAAAAGTTATCCTACCTTTTTGGACGGGAGTGCATTAAAATTTTCTTCAATTTTCATCAGTGCAGGTCAAAGAGGTTTGCAAATTAAGATAAATCCTAAGGATCTGCAGCAAATCACAGGTGCCAAAATTGGAATTATTGCAGAATAATGTTTTTTTACTTTCAATAATTAGGGGTAAATCAATTTTTTTTTCAAAATCGAAATAATTTGTTGAATTATTATTTGGAATTTTTAAAATACTGTTTTACCTTTGTAGCGAAATAAAAGATTAAAAATTTAAAGAAAATGAAAAAGGCATTATTATTTTTCGCATTTGTGGCTTTAACCATGGTGGTTAAAAGTCAGGACACAGTTGAAAACCAAACTTTTACTTTTTACAGGACTTCGGCTAATTCAACAGAACAGATTGATGCTAGCAGTTTAAATTCACATTATTTTGGACAGGACATTGCAGAAAAACTATATTTGGTAAAACAGAATTATACATTTGTTGAAGCTGCTACTTTAACTTCACCAGGTGATAAAACGATTATACGTAAACCTGCTATTTATAATTCGGTTAAAAAACTGGAAAAATATTATAAAAATGCAGTAAAGGACGGACTGATTTCTAAGGAAGAAGGTCACGACAAACTCGCTAAATTTTTAGATATAACTATTTTAATCGCCAATCAGGGAACTACAGATTTCGAATCCGCTTTAAAGAAAGCCAAGAAACCTGAACAAATTGAACACGTTTTCTCTGAGGTAGTATTAAAGTAAAGCTTACCAATTGCATTGAAAAGGCTGTCGAATTTCGGCAGCCTTTTTTTATGGTGCGCCATTTGACAGAATATAAAATACAAAAAAATTAAATTCTGTCCAATAATGAAACAGTATCCTGTTATAACCTCTTTTTAAGGGGCTGGGGTTGAATTTCAAACAATTTCAAACCACCTCAAACAATTCCTAACCACAAGGAACACAAGGATTACACAAGGTTCACAAAAAAACATGTATTCTTAGTGTACTTTGTGCCAGTGGTCAATACAGACCACGGAGGCACTCAAGGCACTTAGTTCACTTAGAAATATTAACCGCGAAGCGTTTTAAATAAATTCCTCTTTGACTGCATTCCGTTCAAGTGAAGCCGATAGGCGGTCCGCCAGCTGGCGGAAATGCTATCAAAGTCTTTTTTGCTTTTTATGACGACAACTTAGCGAAGCGATCTCATTCTCCGCTATTTTGCGGAGAATAAAAAGTTTGAGATAGAAATCATACTTTCAATTATTTTCAATCTCTTAAAATGGGGTTATGATCGGCCGGTAGAAGTTTTTGTAGAAGAAGTTAAAAATTCAAGACATAGGACAGAGAATCATTGAAAAATACTGTTATACCCATTTGTTTACTTGGGGGTGAAAAAATAAATTCATTCTTACGGTGAGAAAGTCTTAAGAAGTGATGATAGCCACCGATTTAAGATGAAAAATTATCCACTGAGTTTGGCTTCGACTCCGCTCAGCCACCCTATTGTCTATCTGATCCGAACCTCTTGAACCCCTTGAACCTCTTGAACCATTTCAAACTATTTCAAACCATTTCAAACCATTTCAAACCATCTCAAACCATCTCTAACCATCTCCAACCACTTTAAACAATAATTTCTGCCTTGTCCGATTAGACGGATTATAGGATTAACATGTTTAAAAGC